>JBHEKO010000298.1:0-9143 GCA_041859475.1 Candidatus Hydrogenedentales bacterium | reverse complement strand
ACGACGGGCCAGCCCATCGTCGCGCGGCTCATCGTCAAGCCGACGCCGACCATCGCGAAGCCGCAACACACGATCGACAAGGTGTCGATGGAGAACGCGGAGCTTGAAGCCGTAACGCGTCGCGACCCGACCATCGTCGCGCGCGTGTGGCCCGTGGCCGAGGCCTTCATGGCGATGGTGTTGCTTGACCAGCTCATGATGCATTACGGTTACCGGGCCTTGTGGGCGAAAGGCTGAGGAAGACAGGTGTTCCTGCTTTCCGAAAGAGTAGATAGAGACTGAGGAAAACAGGGACTGACGCAAGCGCAGTCCGCCAAAGCGGACGGAGACGTGTCTGTCCCTGTTTTCCGGGATGACGAATGCAGGAACTCAACGCCATTATCATCGGGTTCCGCGGCACTGGAAAATCGAGTGTCGCGGACCTGATTGCCATGTGCACGAACCGCACCGCGCTCCATATGGACGAGGAGATCGTCAAGCGCGCCGGTTCGCCCATCCCCGAGATTGTTCGCAACTACGGGTGGGAGACGTTCTGGGACCTTGAATCGCTGGTCGCCACCGAGGCGAGCATGCTGCGCAACGCGGTCATCGACACCGGAGGGGGGGTCATCCGGCGGCACACGAACATGGAGCAGCTTAAGGCCACGGGCCGCGTGTTCTGGTTGACGGCTGAAATCGGCACGATCAAGGAACGGTTGAGAGATCAGACGGATCGCCCGTCGTTGACCGGCAAGAAGTCGTTCCTGGACGAAGTCGAAGAAGTGCTTCAGGGGAGGATTCCACTCTACCGCATGTATGCCGACCACGAAGTGCGCACCGACGGGCGGACAGTGAGTGAGATTGCGAACGAGGTGGTGCACCTGCTGTGCGGCGAGTGAGGGAATCGGGCGGGCAGGTGGGGGCGGCTACCCCCACGGGCGGGGAGCAAGGACCTCAAGGACGCGAGGGACCCAAAAGACCAAAGTGGCGGAAGAATATGGGGAGCGGTTGTATAGTCCGGGTCATGCTATACTGCCATTGGTAACAAGGTCAGCGGATGGAGGAGTCATACCGATGCGTGTGCAAACGTTCGTGGGCAAAGTATCGATTGAAGCCCTGCAGCAGATGGACGAACACATCAACCAGTGGATGGCCACGCATAATATCGAGCCAAAGTTCGTGACCCAATCCTTCGGCTACGACAAACCCCGCGAGGCATGCCATGATGAACCCGCGTTGGTGACGAGCATCTGGTACTGAGGCGGTTCTCATCCCAAAGACTCGCGCGCATTCGGAGGGCGGGTTTTCCAACCCGCCTCTTAATTTGGAATTTGATGGGTACGCGCGGCGGGTTAGAAAACCCGCCCTCCGAATTCGAGCATAAGCTCATTATCTGTATTGAACTCTGGTCGCCTCACTGAGCGACGGGGCCGACGGTAAAGGCAAAGTCGTCTGCCTTGGAATCATCCTCCCCATTTCGTTCCTTGCCCTCATTGTCCGCGCGGTTCATTCCAAAGCTGTAGACAATGCACCCGCCGTTATCCAGCTTTCGGTAGGAGACTGGCTTCAACTCCCTCGTGTAGATGTCGACAGGAATTTGGGCGACGTAGTCAGGCACGAGCAACTCCAGATTGTCGGGCAGATGTCCCGTTGCCAAGCGATACCGACGTATCGAGAGTCCGGTCTGGGCCATCGCCAATTGCATGCGGATACGGTACTCCGCCTCGTAGGCGCGTCCGATAGCCGGCAGGAGAGTCGCCGCCCGCGGAGACATGAACTGCATCGCCTCGAGGACTCTGTCGTCCCATGCACGAACCGAACCGCTTTCCATGGACATGCGAAGATCTGCGCCTGCCTTTATTGCCTCGTCGTAGAATCGGATCATCGACATCCGCTCACCTTCGGCAGGGAAGACCATTTGAGGGAACATCCATATGGGTTGAAAGAAGCCTCGATCATACAGTGGGATGTATTGGTGGTCCGGATCAGGCCAGCCCCCACTCAAGGGCAAGTTGACGATGCTCAGCCCAATAGCGGCCTCGCCCATGATCGCACGGTCCAGGATTCGCCCTTGCTCTACTGGAGGCAAGGCCTGCCCTAGCGTTTGCCGCAACTGCAACAACTCGGCGTCGGACATAGGAGCAAGGTATGTGACAAATTCCGCAGCCTTGCCGGCAATACCGAGAATCGCGATTCGCACCAACTGGGAAATGAGAAGCGGCTCTTCCGATAGCGAATCCGCCAATGCCAGTTGTGCCTGGATGGAATCCGTCGCCTTGGAGGCCTCTCCGGCCATTGACCAATGAAGCGCATCGACAGACAGTTCTCGGGCAAGATTGCGAAGCCGGGCCAGGTGCTCCAGTTGGACATTAAACCCCTGCTCAAGGTCAATTGGATAGCGTGCAGTGCTCGCTTCTTCGCGTCCGACTTGTTGCAGAGAAGGTACGATACGGGAGGTCACCTCCTGCCAATACGCCTCGGTGACCCTCACTGTGTCTTCCGGGATGGGGCCAAGTGCGTCTACATGTGAGGTTCCCACGATCATAACCCGATCGAAGACATACCTGTCGGCTGAAGTGTCGAGCGTAACGCCTTCGAGTCCATTTGTCTGTCCGGCCAAGAATTCTCGGTCCAGGCGCTCAACTTCGCTCGCAATTTGCGTGTATTTCACAGCCGCATTTTGATTGTCCGGCACGTCGGGATACCACGCGTTCAGTTCCGCAAGCGTCGCGGGATACCCTTTGCTCCGCCACACTGCCTCATAGCCCGGAGTGCCCGGCCAGCCCAGCCATATCGCGAACACGGCGGCGCACCCTGCAAACACGTATCCTGTCCGCGAGGCGGCCTCCGTCAGCTCGGACTGTTCCTGCAACGGCATCGCGCTGTGCCGTCTGCGGCAAACGTCCAACAGGAACGCGGCATACGGAAACGGGATCAACGCGGCAAATGCCACGCTCAACACAACGCCGGTCACGACGCCCAAAGCGGGCAATTGCCCATGGAACGTCCGCATGGGGACCGCATGGAAGATGATCCATGCGCCAAGCAACCATGATCCCGTCCAGAAGAGGAGGGTGCGGCGGGCGATTAGATTCTTCCCCCATGTGCGCGCATAGGCGGCAAGCATGCAGACCAGCAAGCATAGGAATCCCGTGTACACGGAGAGTATCAGCGAGTACTCGAAATGCCGTGTCCAGACTACTCCCCTATCGGTCACGGCCAAGACCAGGATGGACACTGCGAAGGCTAAGGCGATGGATTTGCGAATGGACTTCGTTCCCACGCCGAGTAGCGCCCAGGCGATCAGTCCCACAAAGACGCCGCGAGTGGCCAGAATCCAAATCACCTCGCGTAGCGATGCTGCACCAGTGCCCACGTTGTACGACACGACTTCAACCAGGAATACCCGGCCAGCAAGCGCAAAGTGGATTACCACTATCGCTACGAGCGTGGGTACAAAGATGATCAGATTGGTAAGTATCCGCGCACGGGCATGGTCGGCGTTGGAGAGAGGCTGAAGATAAAGAAATCCGGCGTTGCCGCCCAGTGACCTGAATCCCACTATCCCCGTGCGCGCGCCGTGTATTGCCGCCGCAATAAGGAAGGTACCAAAAGGAATAGCCGCAGCGGCCATCTTCCACTCAGAGTGAAGATCACCTCCCCTTTGCGTCCGTATGACAAGCAACGCAATCAGCCATACGCCGAAGGTGATGGACGGGACGATCCACGCGAAGCGTCGCAATTCCAGCCAGACTTGCGCCGTAACGGGCGACCTAAAGGCCGCCGACCGCGCCGGCCAGGCCATGGACAACCGCTGTGGCCACTCCCAGATTTCCGGGACGCCCACCCGTCGCCCGACGCGCGCTGCGCCCACCGCGACAACGGACACACCGTAGGCGGCGACGGCAATCAGCCCCGTCAACACGAGCATCGAAAAAAGGGAAGTCGGCGTCTCGACAAGAGTCACATGTGCCCGTCCCCCGCCGCCGCGCACAAACTGCAAGGCCACAAAGGCAGTCAGTAGCAGCAATGCGCTGGACAGGCCCGAGATCGGCGCACGAAGCCAGTCCAGGGTCTGAATAAGTAGGTAGGCCGCAACTGCCAGAAAAACCCATTCAAAGCCGGGACCTTCCTGAAGCAAAATCCCGCATGCTTCAATCATCACTGCGGTCGTCGCAAGCACTAGGCCGGCCCGCAACGTGAGCGCCACGAGCACCGCTGCCCACGTCGGCACGGGAAGGCGCATCACCCGTTTCGAAAAGCCGCCGACCAGTTCGCCGGTGTAGTCGGGATTGAGGACGAGCAGAAGCGCCGTCATGAAGGGAGTTCCCAACACGCCCAGCGTCAGAATCTCTTCACTGCTCGTCCAGACGCTGGAACCGGTGATCCAACGGTACATCAGCATGAGCACAAGACCCATGGTCGTGCACGCGACGGCAATCACTCCGCCTACGCGGCATTCTTCCCAGGCCAACGCTCGAATCTTGCTTCCCATGTCGCTGCGCTCCCCTTGCTTCGCGATGTGTGCGGTCACCGAACTTGTTTCCATCGTTACGCCACCGCTTGCAAGGAACGGTCGCCGGTGACGCGCGCAACGAAGATCGCGTCCAGGGTGGGTACGGATTCTTCGAGGATGCGCGCGCCCGCGCGTTCCAATGCGTTACGCGTCGTGCCGGCGTCACCGTGCGTGACGACGGCCCATTCGCGGCCTTCGCCCTCCACGTGCAACACGCCGGCGACTTTGGGGAATGACTTCATGTCCGAGGTGAATTCAATCACGCGCCGCTGGTGCGTAGCCTTGAGTTCGTCCATGGACATCAGCAGATTCAATCGGCCCTCGTGAATCATCGCGACGTCGTCCACGACGCGTTCCACTTCGTCGAGAAGATGCGACGAGAACACGACGGTACGCCCTTCTTCAGCGACGGTGCGCATGACAACCGCAAGAATTTCCTTGCGGGCAACCGCGTCGAGACCCGAGGATGGTTCGTCGAGAAGGAGCAGCTTAGGCCGGTGCGCCAAGGCGGCCAGCAAGCCCGCTTTGGCTTTCTCGCCGCGCGATAGGCTGCGAATCTTCGTCATGGAGTCAAGCCGGAACTGTTGGCGCAATTGTTCGGCATAGGATTCATCCCAGTCGGGAAAGAAGGCCTGCGTGTAGCGCATCAATTCTTTCACGCGCATCCAACGCGGGAGGTCGCGATCTTCGGAGAGGTAGCCAATTTGCGAGAGCACGGCGGTCGGGTTGCGCGTGGGGTCCGTGCCGAACACGCGCACGGCGCCGTCTTGCGGCGTCAACGCACCCAGCAAGTGCTTCATTAGCGTCGTTTTGCCTGCGCCGTTCTCCCCCACCAACCCGAACACGCGGCCCGGCGTAACGTCGAAACTCACTCGGTCGAGGGCGACCTTCTTGCCGTACCGGCACGTGAGGTTCTTGATCGTGATGATTGGTTCCGCACCTTGTTCCGTCATGACACTTGCGCTCCTTGTCCGTCGCCATTACCAGCCTTCAACGTCGCATCGCACTCGCGCATCAACCCGATTAGTTGCTCCAGCCCGTAGCCCAGGTGCCGCCCCTCGACCAGCAGCGCCTCAGTCCGCTGTCTCAGGATCTTCCGGCACTCGTCGTCCGTGTAGGGGGTGGCCCCGTTGGCCACATAGGTGCCCGCGCCACGTTTCTTGTAAATCAGCCCTGCCACCTCCAACTCCCGATACGCCCGAACGACCGTGTTGGGGTTCAGCACAAGCTGTTGCGCCAAGGTGCGCACGGCGGGCAATTCGCTGTCGGGCTTCAAACGCCCCGTGGCCACAAGGTGCTTAATCTGTTGAACCAGTTGGAGATAGAGCGGAAGGCCATCGCCTTGATTCACGGATAAGTGCAACATGATGTAGTAACTCCCGGTCCGCACGTTAACTCTGTATCGAAACTGTAATACACTTTCTGCAAAAAGTCAAGGGGGAGTTGGATTTTAACGGGATATAGAACGTGTTAAGTCGCAACAATACAATGCTTTATAGGGATATCTCGCGAGAAAGAACCTATTCGCGATCCAGATAAGCATAGCGGCGGAGTCAAGATGAATGACAATTTTGAAATCCGAATGCATATTCTATGCAATTGGACTGCAAATTGTTCTCAGATCAGACTTCACGCATCCCCAGTTTCGAGTCAAGAAATGATTGAGACACAACTCGATCAAGCATCCCGCTCAATTTGGCGGTCTTCTTGTGGTGTAGGCTTCCAGCCTGCCTCCAGAGCAGGCTGGAAGCCCGCACCACAACAACAAGACTCGACCTTCCAATTGTCCGGACGATGCGCTCCTCGGGGAGGTTCCGAAAACTGGGGATACATATGAGGTCCGACTCGCGCACTTTCACGAAGTGGGTTGAGAGAGTTACACTACGATCATGACAGCACGCAAATTCTACGATTGGCAAACCGCGGGTGGCGCCGACGACGTTATGCGACTCGTCGACGCATTGGAGCGCGCTGAGGTTCCGTGGTGTGTGATAGGTGGTTTGGCGGTCAATCACTGGGCAATGGAACCGATGGTGACGCGCGACGTCGATTTTGTCGTCGCTGTCGATTGCATTGAACAGGCCATAGCGGTTTTAGGCGGTGCAGGGTTCGCACCTGAACGGCATGAATGGTCCATCAACTTCGCGGGCAGTTCGCAAGTAAGCATGCAGCTTAGCACCGAGGACTTCTACGGCGAGTATCCCGCGCGGGCTGTTCCCGCCGATGTCCACGGAATTCTCATGCGGGTCGCATCTCTCGAAGATACGCTTGCAGGCAAGATTAGGGCATACAGCGACACGGACCGAAGGGCGAGCAAGCGCATCAAGGACCTGGGAGATATCGCGAGGCTGATTGAAGCACATCCGCACTTGGGGAGTATGCTTCCGGCGGATATTCTGAGGATGATCGAGGACAAAGGCTAGACGCCTAGACTTGGTTTCCGTTCATGTCCAGTCGCATTTCCCAAACGCTCCTTCACATACTCACAGATCTCGCGCATGGCTTGCGTTGCCTCGGGGAAGAGAGGCGCGCATGCGGGGTAGCAGTGGAAGAGTCCCTCCCCCACGTTCAGTTCGACGTCGACGCCAGCTTCGGCGGCGCGTTTCGCAAAGCGGGTGGAATCGTCGAGGAGGAGTTCGCTGCCGCCAACGTAGAGTTGGATGGGCGGTAGGCCGTGGAGATTGCCGTATAACGGGGAGATCCATGGATTGCCGGGATCGTTGTCGCCCACGTAGTACTTACTGAAGACCGTCTGCGCCTCTTTCCAACACAGCGTATCGACCTTGGCATTTGTCCTCAAAGAATCCCCCGAGTTCTTCAAGTCCGTCCAAGGAGAAAGCGCGACCGCCGCGACGGGAAGCGGCAGGCCCTGGTCGCGAATCGCGAGCAACGTGGCAAGCGCCAAGCCGCCGCCTGCGGAATCGCCGATGAACGCGATTTTCCCGGGCGCGAATCCCTCGGACAGCAGCCAGCGATACGCCGCGATGGCGTCGTCGAGCGCGCCGGGAAAGGGGTGCTCCGGCGCGAGGCGATAATCGAACACCAACGCGTTGGTGTTACTTCCGTTCGCGAACTTGGCGACGACCCCGCGGTGTGCCTTGCACGATCCCGTGGCGTAACCGCCACCGTGAAAATAGAGGATCGCGGTGTCCTTCGGCGCATCCGCGGGCCGGATCCATTCCGCGTGAAGCGCGCCGATTTCCACAGGGGCGACGTCGGTGCCTGCCGGAAGCTTTCCGAAGAAACCGGCGCTGCGCTCGATCTCCTCCCTCAGCTTAGGGATGGAAGTCTCGAACGTAACGAAGCTCCGCCTCTTCAACTGAAACCGCATGAGATGCCTGTATTTCAAGGCAAATACAAAGAGCCTGCACTTCAAGCTAGGCACAACAACCTCCCGACGAAATATTGCCTCGTCGCTACTAATCAACTTCAAGTGCTGCATCGTGGCAGAGGCACGGTCGCAGAAATGCACCCCTCCATTCTGTTATGCCTTGTCCGCTCTTTCGCGTCAAATTGCCGCTAACCGAGGGTAGTCGTATACTCCACGTGCTCTGTGCAAACTTAATCCACGCAGCCATCACCAGAAAGGTCCATCCCATGCGGTCTGCGACTACATTTCTACTTCTTGGCCTGGTGACACTGTCCGCATCATATTGCGAAGCGGCCATGACCGCCGACGCGTTGCGGTGCGAGTATCTCGTGAATCCCCTCGCCGTAGACGCCCCGCAACCGCGATTGAGTTGGACTGTCGCGTCCGATCGGCGTGGCGATGCGCAGACGGCGTATCAGATATTGGTTGCGAGTTCGCCGGAGTTGCTGGACAAAGACCAGGGCGACCTGTGGGATTCAGGCAAAACTGCGTCGGATGCGACCGCACGGGTTGCGTACGCAGGAAAACCGCTCGCACCGGGCGAAGCGTGCTGGTGGAAAGTGCGCGCATGGGACACCGCAGGCGTGCCGTCGCCGTGGAGCGCCGTTGCCACATGGCGTGCGGGCCGACTGACGAACGACTCATGGACCGCGAAGTGGATCGAAGCGCCGGGCGACGTCACGGATCGCCGGCCGGCGTCCATGTTCCGCAAGGCCGTGTCGATCGAAAAGCCCATCAAGCGCGCAACGGCTTACGCCACCGCATTGGGCGTCTACGAACTGCGTATCAACGGCCAACGTGTCGGCGATCACATCCTCGCGCCGGAGTGGACCGATTACGCCGTGCGCGTGCAGTACCAGGCCTATGATGTAACGACGCTTCTCGCGGCAGGCGACAATGCTCTTGCGGCGACCGTCGGCGACGGCTGGTATTCGGGACGCATCGGCCTTTCCAACATCGTGCCCAATGGTCCGGCCTGGGGACACTACGGCAAGAACCCGAAATTTCTGCTTCAACTCGAAGTCGAGTTCATGGACGGAACACGCCAGCAGATTATCTCGGACGCTTCGTGGAAGTGCTCGCTCGATGGACCGATCCGCCGCAACGATACGCTCGATGGCGAAGCGCAGGATGGGCGCAAGGAGCTGCCGGGCTGGGATACGCGTGGGTATGACGACGCTGCGTGGACCGTGGTAACGGCCAGCGATATCGCGTCGAAGCCGCTCCTTGTCGCGCAGTGCAACGAGCCTATCCGCGTGATTGAGGAGTTGAAGCCCG
>JBHEKO010000723.1:0-10136 GCA_041859475.1 Candidatus Hydrogenedentales bacterium | reverse complement strand
TGCGGTGTGGCCGATCCGTCCCAGTGGATGCGCATGTTTGGCGTGGACATCGATTCGCGCGACACGACAGAGTTGTTGGAGACCGCAAAGGCCATCTCGTCCGAAGAACTTCGCACGATCGAGCCGCGCATCAAGAAACTGTTTGGAAAACTGCCGGACAAGGGGCCGATCAACGAACGTTCGATACGCCTTTATCTCGCGTTGCGGAAATTGGTGACGAAAAACAGGTGGGATTTCTACACCATACAGTCGTTCCCGGGACTCGGCGACGAGTACAGCGCCACCTGTTTCGCACAGAGCATGATGCTCGAAGACGGGTGGGGCTGTTCGACGCTCGGTGATTTCAACACCGCGCTTTCGGTGTTGCTATTGACGAAGCTCAGCAAGGCCCCCGTCTACTACGGCGACCTGCAACACGTCGACACGAAGACGAAAGAGATCAAGATCATTGGCGATGGTGCGTGCCCGCCGTCGTTGGCCGGCAAACTCGGCCCTGCGGGCTTCGCCGAACACGGCATCCCCACGGAAGGAGAGGCTGGCGGCTTGTCCGTGGAACTCGTGTGCAAAGTGGGCAAGGGCTGTCTGGCGCGGCTCGGACGCACCAACGGCAATTTCGAGATGATCATTGTGCCATGCACGATCTTCGAGCCGCCCAAGGACAAGATTAAGAAGCGCCGCGCCGAATGCGGCATTCCGTTCTGGCCGCACGGCTTCGTCAAATACGAAGGCGACTCGGATGTTCTGATGGAGCATTGGAATAACGAGTATGCGTGCCTGGGTTATGGCGAAGAGCTGGCCAGTGCGCTGCTAGAATTCTGCTCGATAACTGGCATCAAGGCGATTGTGCCGTAGGCGCCGTTACGGCGGCGACAAAGGAGGGGGCCCTATGAAGGATGTCCGGTGGAAGCAACGCTTCAACAATTACCAGAAGGCCTTTCAAACGCTGGTGGAGGCGGTCGCGCTTGCCAATACACGGGCGCTCTCCAACCTTGAGGGACAAGGGATGATCCAGAGTTTCGAGTTCACCCATGAACTCGCCTGGAACGTCCTGAAGGACTACCTCGAACACCAAGGATTCACCGGCCTTGTCGGGTCTAGAGATGCCACACGGCTTGCGTTCAAGAATGGCCTCATCGATGACGGCGAGTCGTGGATGGCAATGATTGAGGATCGCAATAAGACCACCCATACCTACGACGAGACCATCGCCCAAGAAGTAGTGTCGAACATAAGGAACCGGTTCTTTCCTGCCTTCGAGAAACTGTCGAAGACCTTCTCCGCTCTTTCCGAACTGCCGGACGAGCCGGCATGAGGTTCGGATTGGAGGAGGCGGTCATCGCGAGAATCCAGGCAGCGCTGGCCTGCTTTCCGGAAATACAACGCGCTGTCATCTACGGGTCGCGCGCCAAAGGAAACTACAAGCCCGGTTCCGACATAGACCTGACTCTGATCGGAGGCCGGTTGGATTCGGATTTGCTCTCGAAGCTCTGTGCGGCGCTCGACGATCTGAATTTGCCATACTCCTTCGACATTTCCATCTTCGACAACCTCGAGCATGCGGATCTGCGCGAGCACATCGAGCGCGTCGGACAGACCTTCTATGGCTAGGACGTCGGTTTCCGGAGCGCCCGGAGTGGGCTGGAGTGCTTCAGAAGGCGACTCGGATGTCTTGATGGTGCATTGGAAGAACGAGTGCGCGTGCCTGGGCTTTGGCGAAGAGCCGGCTGGGGCGCTTGTAGAATTTTGCGCGATGTCAGGCATCAAGGCGATTGTGCCGTAGGTTCTTGCGGCAGGCGGGAAAAGAATCGCGCTCGATGCGAGGCCGCTGAAATCCACTTGACTAATAACTTGACCTTTGCTTGACTAATCCAATGTACAGTTCACCGCGATTTGCGACGCCCAACTATGATTGGGTGTGGCGAGGCAAGGAGCAGCGTCCATGAGAAGAATGATGCTTGGTGCTTGGTTGCTTGCGTCGGTCTTCGCCCGCGCAGACGCGCCGCCGGTCGTCACGCCGACCTTGGGTACGGGAGATGACGCCTTTATCGCGCGGCAGCAAGAGGCGTTTCTGGCGGAGGTGAGCAAGACCTTGGAGGCGTGTCCGCCGGCGTATCCCGAGCCGCGCGAACGCACATTGGCATTGCGGTTAATCGACGCGGTGTTGCACGACACGCATTCGCCGAATCGTGCGGCGGTGCAACAGTTCTTTCATGCCCGTATCGCGCAGGCCGCCGCGCAGCTTGAGAGCACGCATCCGGCGGCGGGGCTGCAAGTGTGGAAGTTCTACAATCACGGCTTCGTCGTGCGGACGCCGTCGATCACCGTGGCCTTCGATCTCTATCGTGGCCCGAGCCGGTTTCGGTGGGACAAGGCCGACGGTTCGCGCGAGCGCGTGGACTCGCCCGGGTTTCCGATCCCGTTGGAGACCGTTGAGCGCATAGTGAAGCAGTGCGATGTCTTGTTCATCAGCCACGAGCACGGGGACCACACCGATCCATCGGTCGTCGAATTGTTCGTCAAGCAGGGCAAGCCTGTCGTCGCGCCGGAACCGGTATTGAAGGGGTCGCCGCTGTACGATTCGATCACACACCTGAAGCGCGAAGCCCACACGATCCAGAAGCTGCCGATTCAAAACGGGGCGCGCGAGTTGGAGGTCGTCATCTATCCGGGGCAGCAGTACCAGAGCGGAGGCGTGGCGAACAACGTCACGCTGGTCATTTCGCCGGAGGGGGTATCGTTCGCGCATAACGGCGATCAGATTAACGATCCGTATCCGGACTATCAGGAAGACTTCAAGTGGATCGACGCCGTGCGCGATCATCATCGTGTCGATTTGCTGCTCACCAACTGCTGGACCAACGACCTGTTGCGTATGGTGCGCGGATTCAATCCGAAATTGGTCATCCCAGGCCACGAAAACGAGCTCGGCCATCAGATGAACGACCGTGTCCCCTACTGGGGCGACGAGACCTTCCTCGGCCTCAATTACAGCCAAGTCAAAACCGAATTCCCCACCGTGCCGCTCGCGTGGGGCGAGACGTACGCTTTTGTTCCAAAGCGGTGAGCGAGACTCTGGTGGTTCGTTTCCACCGGAATCGAAAATCACGAAGTCCGATGGTTAGACCAAGAGCCGGCTGGAAGCCAGCGGTACAAATCACACGATCAGCCGATACAATCCACTAGGCTTCGGCGGTTTGTGCCTCGACCGCCGCGATGGCCGTCATGTTAATCACGTCGATTTCGTTGAATCCGCCGTATTGAAGGATGTGAACCGGCTTCCGCATTCCGAGCAGAATCGGGGCGACCACTTCCGCACCTCCCAATCGCTGCACTAGTTTGTACGCAACGTTGGCCGAGGACAGGCACGGAAAAATGAGGATGTTGGCCCCGCCCTTCAATCGACTGAATGGGAACTTCTCCTCGAGGATTTCCGGCGTTACCGCGGTATCCGCTTGCATCTCGCCGTCCACCATAAGACTGGGATCGCGCTCACGCACCAGTTCCGTCGCAACGCGCATCATCTCGGACTCGGGATAGCGCGCCGTGCCGAAATTACTGAACGAGATCATGGCGATGCGCGGTTCCACGTCGAATCGCTTCGCTTCTTTCGCACATAGGATGGCGATGTCCGCCAGCTCTTCAGCCGAGGGCAGCACGTTCATGGCCACGTCGGCAAAGAAGTAGAGTTTGTCTTTCGTGGCAACCATGCTCATGGCGGCCACGCGCTTCACGCCGCGCCTTGGCCCAATGACTTCCAGTGCAGGGCGCATCGTGTCGGCGTAGCTGCTGGTCAAGCCCGACACCAAGCCGTCCGCCTCGCCAAGGTGCACCATCATCGCGCCGAAGTAATTGCGCATCAGCATGAGCTCGTGCGCGCGCTGAAGGGTTACCCCTTTGCGCTGGCGCATCGCGTAGAACGCCTGTTCGTAGTGGTCGTGCTTGTCCGTTTCCTTGGGATCGATAATATCGACCCCGCGCAGATTCAGCCCCAGCTCCGCGCAAATGGTGGCGATCCGTTGTTTCGATCCGAGCAGGATCGGCTGCGCCATGCCCTCGTCGAGGATCGCTTCGCAGGCCTTCAGAATCGGGGCATGATCGCCTTCGGGGAACACGATGCGTTTCGGCTCTTTGCGCGCCTTGTTGATCACCACGCGCATGACCTTGCGCGCGAGGCCCAGCCGCGCCTCAAGGCGCTCCCGGTACTCGTCGATGTCGATGGTCAACCGCGCCACGCCACTCTTCATCGCCGCTTCCGCCACCGCCGCCGCTTCCCACAAGAGCACGCGCGGGTCGAAGGGCTTCGGAATAATGTATTCGCGCCCGAACTGCAACCGATCCACGCGATACGCCTTCATCACCTGATACGGGACCGGCTCCTTCGCCAATTCCGCGAGCGACTTTGCCGCGGCGATTTTCATTTCGTCGTTGATGGCCCGCGCACGCACGTCGAGCGCGCCGCGGAAAATAAACGGAAATCCCAACACGTTGTTGATCTGGTTCGGATAGTCGCTACGGCCCGTCGCCATGATCAGGTCGCTACGCACCGCCATGGCGTCCTCGTAGGAGATTTCGGGATCGGGATTCGCCATGGCAAAGATGATCGGGTTGGCGGCCATCGACCGCACCATCTCCGGCGTCACCTGATTCGCCTTCGACAAGCCCGCGAAGACGTCCGCGCCGCGGAAGGCGTCTTCGAGCGTGCGCGCATCGGTGTCCGACGCGAAGGCCTCCTTGTACGGGTTCATGCCGCTCGTGCGGCCTTTGAACACGACGCCCTGGCTATCGCAGAGGATGATGTTTTCGCGCTTGACGCCGAGCTTCACATAGAAGTTCGCGCATGCAATACCCGCCGCGCCCGCCCCGCAGAACACGACCTTGACCTCGTCGAGCCGCTTGCCCACGATTTCTACGGCGTTCAGTAGCCCCGCCCCGGAGATGATGGCCGTCCCGTGTTGGTCGTCGTGAAAGACGGGGATATCCATTTCGGCCTTAAGCCGCTCTTCGATGAGAAAGCACTCCGGCGCCTTGATGTCTTCGAGATTAATCCCCCCGAACGTCGGTTCCATGAGCTTGACCGCGCGGATGATTTCTTCGGGGTCGTGCGAATTCAGCTCGATGTCGAACACGTCGATATCCGCGAATCGCTTGAAGAGAACCCCTTTGCCTTCCATGACGGGCTTGCCTGCCAACGCACCAATGTCGCCCAGGCCGAGGACGGCGGTACCGTTCGAGACAACGGCGACCAGATTGCCCTTCGACGTGTAGCGATACGCGTCGTCCGGATTGTCCTGTATGGCTAAACAGGGCGTGGCAACGCCAGGCGTGTAGGCGAGCGAGAGGTCCCGTTGCGTTTGACACGGTTTCGTCGAAACGACTTCAATCTTTCCCGCCCGGCCTTTGCTGTGATAGGCAAGAGCATCATCGCGCAAGGTCATGGTTGCCCCTTTCAACCACCCCGTTCCGTCCGCCACCCTGGACATCCCACCAGCCATTGTACCGATTCAATCACGGAAAGGGAACAAAAAGGCCCGAGGCGGAGCCTCGGGCCGTTCAATCGATAGCGGCCTGTGTCCAGGACGCGTATGTCGTTTGTCTTACTTTGTGGCTACTTTCACTGCGTCGGCGGGGGCGGCGGCGGCCGTCTTCGCTTCGGGCATGAGCACGGTGTCGATGGCGTAGATCATTCCATTGCTCGCCACTTCCGAACGGACGACCTTGGCGTTGCCGATGCTCACCGTGCCGCTCTTGCTGCACGTGCTGACCGACAGTTCCTTGCCGTCGCCCACCTTGGTCGCGGAGAGCTTCTTGAGGTCTTCCGCCGTTACCACGCCGTGGACGATGTGGCGTGCAAGAATTGCGCTAAGTTGCTCTTTGTCCTCAAGCAGGGCTGTCCACTGTTCCGCGGGGATCTTCTTGAAGGCGTCGTTCGTGGGCGCGTACACCGTCTTGGGCTCCGTGCACGAGAACGCCCCGATCACCCCCGCCTTTTCGGCGGCAAGCATCAACGTCGAGAAGTCTTCATGCGACTTGGCTACGGAGAGAATGTCCTTACCCTCGCAGCAGGCGTCGCCCGCGGCCTTCGTTGCGCAGGCACCGGCTTCGGCGGTCTTGGCCATCGGGCAGGTTTCGCCACCCGCCGACTTCGAGCACGCGCCGGCTTCGGCGGTCTTGGTCATCGCGCACGTCTCGGAACCTTTATCCACCGCGGGTGTTGCAGCGCCTTCGGTCTTACCGGACATCGGGCAGGTTCCGGCGCTCTTGGCGGCGGCATCTTTCCCGGACGCGCAGCAGGTGTCGCCCTTGGACGAGGCTTGCGTCAATTTCGCGGATTTCGAACAGGTCGCGCCTTCTTTCGCGGCGGAAGCGGATTTCGCCTTCATGGAGCACGAGGAGGGTCCGCTGGCCTGCTTTGCGCCCATATTGCATGTCGTTCCGTCCTTCTCACCCGCCAGAGCGGACTTGAGGCCAGCCCAACCTTCCGGAGACGCTGCCAGGAATGCGGCTGCGGCAATCAGCGCTACCGCCGTGTAGCCAATGGGTTTAGCAATACGAATGATCGATTGTTTCATGTCCGGATTCTCCTTGCATAGACCGTAACGTCGTCACCAGGCGCTGCAGGGGCAGGACGCCCCGACTAGACAACACTCTGTTCGGCAATCCCATTCCTGGGACCCCGCGCGTACACGCACGCGCAGTTGCGAATCTACATTCGTGAATTGCGCAAAATCATGTCGCGCATGCTAGAACCAGGGCGAGGCAACTCCCGCGAAAAAGATTCCGAGTGCATCCGCGAGCAAGTCGCCCACGCTCGCCACGCCGCCGCTGACGGAATCGAATACTTCCTTCCCGATTCCCGCGCCAAAAGACAAGGCAGGGCTGATCAGCGCGAGCACAAAGCTCGCCCAGAAATGGAGTATCTTGTCGGTTTCGAACATGATGACCGTCTGCTCCTCGCGCGTGCTTTTCCGCCTTCCACCAAGACCACGGATGGAGTATGCGTGAGACCTATTCGGCGGCGCAAGCTCTGTCTTGGATAGCGGCCAGGACTTGACCGCTTCAGGCGTATCCCCTATTGTGAGCAACCGCACAGGGGGAAGTCTCAAGACTCCGGGAGATGACGAGTCATGGCGAGAAATCTTCGGTTTGTCGTATTGGGTATGGGTATGGGCGTGCATCATTGCCGGGCCATTCTTTACGCAAAGGGTGCTGAACTCGCGGGAGTGTGCGATCACGACCCCGAGCGCCTTGCACAGGGAGTGAAGGAATTCGGCGTTAAGGCCTTCGACCGTTGGAGCGACGTACTTCGCGATCCTTCCATCGACGCTGTGTGCATTGTCACGGAGAGCGGAACGCACGCGGATTTCGGTATCGAGGCGGCAAAGGCCGGCAAGCACATCATCATGGAGAAACCCATCGACGTGACGCCTCGGCGCATCGCGAAATTTGAACAAGCGGTGACCCGGGCGGGCGTCAAGTGCGGGTGCGTCTTTCAGTCGCGAATGGATCCATGCAATAGCCTGATTCGCAAGAGCATCGTCGCGGGGAGAATGGGGTCTATCATCGGAGTGCATGCGCAACTTCCTTGGCTCCGGCCCGAAAGCTATTTTGCGGGCGTGCATGGAGTGTGGCGCGGCACGTGGAAATGGGACGGCGGCGGCAGCCTCATGAATCAAGGCATCCACACGCTGGACCTGATGTGCTGGTTTGCGGGCCCCGTCAGAAGCGTCGCGGGTTTCTACAAGGCGCACGTTCACCAGATTGAAGCGGAGGATCAGGCCGTCGCTATTCTTAGGTTCGAGAACGGGGCTTTGGGAACCTTGTTCACGACAACCTGCGCTATCCCGGAAGGGACTCAGCGCATCCATATGTTTGGAACCAAGGGATCCTTCTCGCGCCACGCCAACTGCCTGGAGTCCTATGAAATGGGCAGTGCCGCCGAACGGACACGTATGATGGAGCGGTTTGGAGGCGGGGCAAAGGCCGATTCCGCGGCGAAAGACCCCATGGCCTTGTCCGTCGATGGGCACACGAAGATTGTGGAGGATCTTGTGAGGGCCGTGCGCAACAACGCGGAGCCTGCAATTCCCATCGCCTCCGCCCGCCATGCGGTAGATGTGGCCGTAGCCATCTACAAATCCGGGCGGGTTGGCCGCGAGGTACCTGTGGGCGAAGTCCTTAAATAGCGCTGACTTATCTGAAACCACCTCGGGAAACCCTTGGTCCAACGGGTTGGGTGAGCTATGTTTCTTGGGATTCTTTTGCTTAGCTTGGAGTATTGGTAATGGATCTGCATTCAACGGGTATTGAGTAAGATATGTTTCGAGATTTCAACATCGCGTTTGCCCGCAAGCACATCAAACTCCGGCAAGTCCGGCCTCTGAATTTTCAGCGGCAGGGCGTTGCCTATCTACTCTCAAAATCGGCCCGCAACATCCCGCACGCGGCCGGAAATATTGAACTGGACGTAACACCCGTCGTCGAGTACGGGGAGCGTATCATTCGGGAACTCAAGTCCGGGCCCGGCAAGTTGACCCCCGAACAACTCACGCGGATGGCCCTTCACAAGAGCCTCTCTGCCTTCTACATCAAGGCAATCTCGCACGTCATTTACAATGTGCCGTGCCTCAATGGTTTTCTTGAGTGGACCCCGCTCAGAAACGGCGGCGTCTTCTACGAAGCGGAAGACATCAATCTCGGATTCACGGTACACACGAAACGTGGCGTGATGACGCCTGGGATGCGAAACGCGCATAAGAAGGACATCTTCACCGTCGCCAACGAGATGCGCGAAATGACGCGCAAGGCGCGGCGCACGGACATGAACGACCTCTACCGGCGATGCGCCCGAGCGTACCTTGGCTTGGCCGCGAAAGAATTGGATCCCTCGTCCCTCGTAATTGGGTTTCTCTACCTGAAATCGCTTCTGTGGCCCGAACCGATCGATCCCGAAATCGCGGATGTGCCTGTCGAGCAGCGTCTTCAACCCGAGGAAGTAGTTGGCTTCACGAGTATCGTGGCGAACATTGGAAGCGCCGTCGAAGGGTGGCAGACGGTTACGGTGGTGCCGCATCCGTCGGTATTCATGTGGGGAATCGGGTACACGCGCGTCTTGCCGCGCTATATAAACGGGCACTTGGTCCCGCGCCATTGCATGAACATGTGCGTCACCTTCGACCATCGCGCCTTGGATGGCGGGGACATCTTCCCGTTCGCGGACCACATGCGGAATTACATCAGCAATCCCGAGAAGATCTTCATGTGGAAGCCGGGGGATCCGATTTAAGCGCTCTGGTCCTGGCCATGCGGTCCGCCCACTCCTGCTCCAGCCGCGGGCGCTTCTTCCAGCGGCGGTGGAGCCAGAGCCATTGCTCTGGATACTTGCGAATGTCCGCCTCGATGAGGTCCTGGAATTGCTGACCCACGCGCGCGAAATTGGTTTTGGAATCCGCGGAATGGTCCGTCTCGATCGGCGGCGAGATGGTTAGCGCGTAGGCGCCCGATCTCTCCCTCGTCATGGTGAAGGTAACAATGGGAACGTCGGCGCGCGCGGCCACAAGGGCGGGGGCAATCGTGGCCCAACACGGTTGCCCAAAGAAGGTGACGGGAACCGCGCTTGTGCGCGGACTTTGGTCCACCAACAGGGCCACAACCCAGCCCTCTTCCAGCAGTCGCAGGAGTTCCTTGCCGGCGTGCTCTTTCGGGATGGTCTTCACGCCGCAGGATTCTCGAATCCCCTCAATGAAGCGGTTCATGCGGGGGTCGTCCAGCGGGCGTACGATTTCGGCGACCTTGAAACCTTGGAAAGCAATGGCGGACGGCAGCCACTCCCAGTTGCCGAGATGCGCCCCGACGACCAAGGCGCCGCGGTCGCGCGGCAGATGCTCTATCCCTTCAACGCGGACCCAGTGATTCAAGGTTTCTTTATTGAGGGCGGTGATATGCGAGAACTCGGCCCCGACGATGCCGACATTCTCCGCGGCGCCGAGCGCCAAGCACCGTTTCTCGGATGGGGTGAGCGTATCTCCATAGGCGAGGGTGATGTTCTCGAGAGCCACCTTTCGGACACGGGGCACAATGGCGTACGCGACGCGCCCCGCCCAGCGGCCCAAGAAGCCGCAAACGGGGAGTGGCAGCCG
>JBHEKO010000510.1:0-4469 GCA_041859475.1 Candidatus Hydrogenedentales bacterium | reverse complement strand
AGGAAGATTAAGGCCGGTGCCAAAGCCAATCTCGCAGACGTGGCCGGATACGCCGGCAAGTGCCGCGGCGCGGATCTCCTTCATCTGTCCGCTGGACATGACCCAGTGCATGACGCTCGGAAAAATGTAACGCGAGTAGAATCCCATGGATCGCTAGACAGCCTTGCGTTTGTACTCTCGACAGGTTCTTTCGGGACTCACCAGCGAGGTGAACTGGACGGGATTGTCGTGTGCCGAAGTCTGATTCGATCACTGTTCTTCATAGGCAACCGTTGCCGACTCGACAACCTCATTCCTGAAATACTTGCTCAACTCGGCGGGCGTTCGAAGGTCGGCTTTGCGGTCAAACATCTCCGTGAGTTCTTGCTCGAGAGACACCATCCGGAGCAGCCCCGGCGTCTCTTCCTGTCCAAACTCCACCAAGACGTCGACATCACTTTCTTCGCAGAAGTCATCGCGAATCGCCGACCCAAAGAAGGCAAGCTTCCTGATCTGGTTTTGCCTGCAAAACACGGCAAGCTGACCGCGATCTACTGCAATGGCAATTCCCATCGGACAACTCCCTATGAGTTTCCCGCCAACTCCGAGGCATGCTCCTTGACCTTCTCGAAGATACGGATGATGTCTTGGATGTCCTCTTCGGGAGCCAGGAGGATTGGGTGCGTGAACCACATGGCGCTCCGGTAGCAGAGGTCTTCGGCCATGGGGCACACGATGCTGCCGTAATCGGGACCGCCCTTGTGGTTGAGGAACACGGGCTGCTTGTACAGAGGGCGGACGTAGCCGCTGCCGCAGAACAATCCCTCTGCCTTGACTGCTTCGACGACTTTGTCGCGGGGGCAGCCGAAGGCGTCGGGATCGATGCGGAAGTTGTAAAGGTGATAGGCGCGGCGCGTCATGCGCTTGTCGTCGGGCTGCGGGATGATTCCACCGATGGCGCTCAGGGCCTTATTGAGGATGGCCGCGTTGCGCTCGCGAAGCAACGTCTGCGACTCAAGGCGTGTCAATTGAGCGCTGAGGACGGCGGCATGGAATTCAGACATGCGGGCGTTGGTGCCCACGAGGGTGTGGTCATACCAGAGGGCGCCTTTGGCGCGGCCGCAGTTGGAAATAGAGCGGCAGTTCTCGGCGAACTCCTCGTCGTCGGAGAGGATAATACCGCCTTCGCCGGCCGTGAGGTTCTTGGACATTTGGAAGCTGAAGCATCCGCCCAGGCCCAACGCGCCGGTGCCCTTGCCTTTCCACTTCGAGCCCCAGGAATGGCAGGCGTCTTCGATGACATGGACATTGTGCTTGGCCGCGATGGCGTTGATCCGGTCCATGTCGGCGACGGCGCTCCCGAAGTGAACGGGCATGACGGCCTTGGTCCGCGGGGTAATCGCTGCCTCGAATAGGTCGGGATTGAGGTTCCATGATTCGTCCACGTCGACGAAGATGGCGGTCGCGCCGACACGCACGACCGCGCTGGCGGTGGCGATAAACGTGTACGGTGGGACAATGACTTCGTCGCCGGGCCCGATGCCAAGCGCCTGCAAACAGATTTCGAGGGCTGCGGTGCCGCTGTTGCACGAGACGCCGAATTTCGCATCCTGGAACGCGGCGTATTCACTCTCGAATGTCTTAACGCGTTCGTTGAAGAACCATGTCCCGCTTTCGAGGACGCCGAGCAGGGCATTGCGTTCGGTGTCGTCGAAAATTGGCCATTTGGGCCAGGTCTTCTCGGAAGAGCGAACAGGCGAACCACCGTTAAGGGCAAGTTTGGACGCGGACACTGTAGCCATGAAGGTAACTCCTTTTTCAGCCGGTAGTGTAACCGGGAGCAGCGGCCGATTCCAACGAAGCGCTCGGCTTTTGAACTGCCGGCGACAAGTGGTTACGCTCACGCGGGGAGTTGTGGTTGTCCGATTGAGTCCAAGAGACTTTTCGGGGGCGGCAGATAAGGAGGGGCCATGATCCGGTTGGCGGTTTTCTCATTGAGCTTCGTGATAACGGCTATCGCGTCGGGGCAAACACCAACGAATCCCAGCGATATCTTCTGGGTGTGGGGAAACCCGGAGATGGCTCAACCAGGCGAACACACGACGGCGTCGTTCGCGCAGGCCGGGCCCATGGAACGGGCGCGGATTCTGGGCGCACCCAACGTAATCATGGCGGGCAATGGCTTGCCCGAATCCGACGAGGCCGCCGACAAGGACATGGCGGGGCTTGCCGATGCGCAGCGTATCGTATGGGAAATCGCGCCGGACAAGGCCAGCGGCACTCCCTTCGACTATTCCAAGAAGATTGCCCGCGTCAAGCGGTTGGCGGCAGCGAATCCCAAGATCGAAGGCGTGTTGCTCGACGACATGAGCACGGTGGCGATCGACGCGGGGCTGAAGCCGGAGCACCTCCGCGCCATTCGCGAACAGTTGGGGGACGACAACAAGCGCATCCGCATTTGGGGCGTCGTGTACACGATGAACCTGCACGATCCCAAGCTTGCGGACCACGTGCGCGAACTCGACGTCATCAATCTGTGGACATGGCACGCCCGCGATCTGCCTGCCCTGGAAGAGAATGTGGCGTATTGCTCCGCGCAGTGGCCAGACAAGCCAATCGTCGTTGGGTTGTACCTCCATGACTACGGTGAGGGACGTTCTGTCCCCGCGGAACTGTTGACCAAGCAAAACGAGACGGCGTTCGCCTTGGCGCGAGATAAGCGGGTGCAAGGCATCGTGTATCTGACGATCGACAACGAGCCGGATGCCGTCTCGCAGACGGCGCAATGGATACGCGACCAGTCCGGCCAGCCCCAGTACGAGCGTGTGCTTCATCTTGGAGATGGGCAGGAGTGGCAGGTGTCGGGGGACGCATGGAGCGAGGATGCGGAGAATGGGATTCGCCCGCCGGACGCGCGGAATCTGCACAGCAGGGCGTTTTACACAAAGGAGCAGTTTGACGACGTCACCATCGAATTCGACTACCGGGGGAGTTACCGCGAGACGGGCACCGGCAACGCCGGAATCATCTTGAGGGCTTCGGACACGAATCACTTCTACTACGTAAACTTCCCTTGGGGCGGACAGCAACTCCGGGCCAAACACTTTTGGGCAGGCATATCCAAGATCGAAGGCGACGGCTACCACCGCAATCTCGCGTTCGAGTATGTGCCCGGTGTTCCCAGCGAGACAGAGCGCTGGTATCACGTACGCGTCGAGGCGAAAGGCCCGCGCATCCGCGCCTGGGTGGACGGGCGCGAGGCGCTCGACGTGACGGACGGCACCTATGCACGCGGTCTCGTGGGATTGGCCGGATACGGATGGTACGCGTTCCGCAACGTGCGCGTTGTGGGGACGGCATCGCCCGCCGGGGAATGGAAGGCGGCTCTGATTCCCACCCACGCGTTCACGGTAGGGCTGGATAGCCAGGTCATGCCCAGTGGCTGCGTTGCGCCGAATGGCGATGTGCTGCTCGCGCAAGCCAGTAAATTGGTCCGTTCGTCCGATAAGGGCCGCACTTGGGGCGCGGTTGAGACCCTGCCCGCATCGTTGGGCGAGGTGGGCGACTATTTGTGCTCCATGTTTCGCGCAGGCGAGGCGGTGCACGTCATGGTGTACCGCACACAGGACGCGGTGAAGAAGGCCTTTGCGGAAATCGCGATTGCCACGTCCCTCGACAACGGGCAGACGTGGACCGAACCGGTCGAATCCACGGTCGCGCCGGAATGGCCAGCCCTACCCAAGAATCTTGTGCCCTACGGGCCCGTACTCGTTGCGCAAGATGGCACATGGCTGCGCTTCCTCCTTGGCAGCGCAAAGGAGGACACCACGACCTTTGCCGACGTTCGCACGTGGAGCGCCACGCACTGCAAAGCTTATGTGATTCGAAGCACGGACCAAGGTGCTTCGTGGTCTGCTCCCATAGACATCGATTGGCCCAAATGGACCGACGCGGTGCGGGGCACGATTCCTGGCTCGCTCGACCTGACGGAACCCTCGGCGGTCGTGATGGGCAACACGGTGATGGTTCTCGTGCGGCCGGTATACAGCGAGACCATGTGGCAATGCTGGTCCAGCGATGCGGGGGCTACCTGGGACGCCGCGGCACGCGTTACGTTTCCTGGCTACGCACAGTCAATTGCCCGCACGCAGTCGGGGGCCATCGTTTGTGCGCATCGCTACCCCCAGTATTCCCTCAATGTGAGTCGCGACGGCGGACTCAATTGGGACCAGGGCACGGTGATCGATTACCCGGTCTGGGGGATGGGGTGCGTCGTTGAAGTGGAACCGGAAGTGATCTTGTGTGCGTACATGAATGCCGAACGTGCGCAGCCACTACTGGCCCAACTCTTGCGCGTCACACCGCAAGGCGTGGAGCCGGTGACTCCATAGCCAGTCGCGAAGCGAACCCCTACGCCTGGCTGGTGCCGGATACGAAATCGTCGAGCCGCTTCTGAATAAGGTCGGCGATAGAGTTGATGTGGTTGTCGA
>JBHEKO010000499.1:0-4052 GCA_041859475.1 Candidatus Hydrogenedentales bacterium | reverse complement strand
TGACTCCTGACTCCTGACTCCTGACTTCTGACTCCTGACTCCTGACTCCTGACTCCTGACTCCTGACTCCTGACTCCTGACTCCTGACTCCTGACTCCTGACTCCTGACTCCTGACTCCTGACTCCTGACTCCTGACTCCTGACTTGAGGCGTCCTGCATGGGGCAGGTATACTCGCATTCCCAGTCGGCGGCGCTGACGGATTCCTAACCTGGGCGCCTGCGGAGCGCCGAATCGACCTCTTCTTTCGCAACGATACGGGAGGGAATCAGAATGCCTAGCGCGGATGCCAGCAAAGTTCGTAACGTGGGGATCTTAGGTCACGGCGGAACGGGCAAGACGATGCTCATCGAGCACGTTCTCCATTCCGTCGGAAAAACCAGCCGCCTCGGAAAAATTGCTGAAGGCAATACGGTGTGCGATTACCTCGAAGAGGAAATCCAGCGCCAACAGACTATTGCCATGAAACTCGCCTACCTTGAATGGAACGGCACACGCGTGCACCTCATCGATCATCCCGGCTATGCCGATTTCCTCGGCGAAGTCGCCGCTTCGGTTCCCGTGCTGGACGCCGTCGTCATTGTCGTGGATGCCACAACGGGCATTCAGGTCGGCACGGACAACACCATGCAGTACGCGGATCGCTATGGCGCGGCGCGCGCCATCTTCGTCAATAAGCTCGACCGCGATCATACGGATTTTCATCAGACCGTTTCGCTCTTGCAGCAGGCCTACGGCAATCGCTGCGTTCCACTCGTCATTCCCAGCGGACAGGCTTCCGGCCTGAAAGGCTGTGTCAATATTCTCACGGATCAAGTTACCGACCACGCCGACGAAATCGAAGCCCTCCGCGCGGGCATGACCGACGTCGTCGCGGAAGTCGATGACGCGCTGCTTGAAAAGTTCCTGGAGACCGGGGAGCTTTCGGCGGAAGAGTTCGACGAAGGCCTGCACAAAGGCATTCAGCAGGGCAAGATCATTCCCATTATCTGCGGAAGTGTCGATAAAGATGTGGGTATTCGCGAATTGTTCGAGTGCATCGTCAAATCGTTCCCGACTCCGCTCGAGCGCAAGGTCGCAGGCCGCAACGCGGCGGGTGAAGAGGTCGAACTTCAAGTCAGCGCCGACGCGCCCTTCGTAGGCCAGGTCTTCCGGACCGTCGTCGACCCATACGTGGGCCAGCTCAGCCTCTTCCGCGTCATGACGGGAACGCTGCGTTCCGACACGGAGTTCTACAACGTCACTACTCAGGCCAAGGAGCGCACGGGCAAAATCTTTCTCATGTGCGGTAAGGAACAGACGCCCACCGACAAAGTCGGGCCCGGCGACATCGCCGCCATGACGAAGCTGAAGCGCACGCACTTCGGTAACACGATTGCCGCCCCCGGCGTCGACATCCTGCTTCCCGAGATCGTGCTTCCCGATTCCATGGTGAAGCTGGCGATCATGCCCAAGTCTCGCGCCGACGAAGACAAGATCGGTGAAGCGCTCAACCGTCTCGCGGAAGAAGACGTCACCTTCTCGCACTACCGCGACCCTGCCACCAACGAGCACGTCGTCAAGGGCATGGGTGACCTGCAACTCGACATCCTGCTCGACCGCATGAAGCGCAAGTTCCACGTCGAAGCCGAAACCAAGACGCCGAAGGTCGCCTATAAAGAGACGGTGAAGGGCAAGTCCGAAGTCCAGGGCAAACACAAGAAACAATCCGGCGGGCACGGTCAGTACGGCGACGTGCATCTGCGCATCTCGCCCAACGTGCGCGGCGAAGGGTACAAGTTCGTGGACAGCGTCGTGGACGGTGTCGTTCCCAAGCAGTACATCCCGCACGTCGACAAGGGGTGCTTCGACGCTCTGGAAAAGGGCGTTATTGCAGGCTATCCGGTGGTCGACGTCATTGTCGATTTGTTCTTCGGGTCGTACCACGATGTGGACTCGTCGGAAATGGCCTTCAAAATTGCCGCTTCCATGGCCATTCAAAAAGGTATCCGCGAGGCGCGGCCTTGTCTGCTTGAGCCCATCATGCAAATCGAGGTCACGATCCCCGACGAGTACATGGGCGATATCAACGGCGACCTCAACAGCAAGCGCGGACGCATCCTCGGTATGGAACCGGCAGGTCCGGGCCGCCAGTGCATCAAGGCCATCGTCCCCGAATCGGAAGTTCTGCGATACTCGACCGAGCTTCGCAGCCGCACCGGCGGACGCGGCAGCTACGCCCTGAAGTTCGACCACTACGAAGAAGTGCCCGAACACGTAGCGCAACAGATCATCGCCGAATATGAAAAGCGGAAAGCCGCCGAAAACAGCTAACGAATGAATGTGCGGGGCATACCCGCTTCGACGGCGCAAGCCCGCACTCGCGGGCTTGCGCCGTCTATCTCGTGTATGGTACCGGTTGATCTCATGAATTGTAGCGCTGGCCGGTTGATCTCATGAATTGTAGCGCTGGCCGGTTGGTCTGGCGAATTGTAGCGCTGGCCGGTTGGTCTGGCGAATTGTAGCGCTGGCTTCCAGCCGGCTCTTAGGTCTTTGATCGAAATTAGCTTGCCAAGTTAGTTCGAGGATCCGGCTGCAATTCCATTCGCATCTGGATTCATCTTGGCACGTTTATTCCGGTGCGAGGCTCTTGGCCTAACCACAGGACTTCGTGTCTGCGAAATTCGGATGAAGTGGATCACTTGTGTAGCGAGCAACGCTTAAGGATATTGCCGAATGGCAGAAGAGAAGAAAGGCTTCTTCAGCAGGTTGCGCGAGCGCCTCACGAAGACCCGTGTCAGCTTGGTCGACAACGTGCGGCGCGTCTTCACCGGGCGCTCCGCCGTCGACGATGACCTCCTGGAAGAGCTTGAGCAGATTCTGATCGAGGGCGATCTCGGCGTTGAGACAACGCTCGGCATCATCGCGGACATGCGCCGCATTGCCCGCGAGCGCCGCATCAACGGTCCGGAAGAGTTTCTGCTGGCGCTGAAAGAGGAGCTAATCACAATCCTCGATCCAGGCGACCACGTGCTGCGCTGGGAGGCGCCCGAGGGAGGCACGCACGTCACCCTGATCGCGGGCGTCAACGGCTCGGGCAAAACGACGACGACCGGCAAACTCGCCGCGCGCCTCAAAGCCGACGGCAAGAGCGTGATGCTCGGCGCGGCGGACACGTTTCGCGCGGCCGCCGTCGAACAGCTCACGATCTGGAGCGAACGCGCCAACGTGCCCATCATCAAACACAAAGACGGCGCGGACCCTGCTGCGGTCGCTTTCGATGCCGCCGACGCCGCGGCCTCGCGCAACATCGATAACTTGCTCATCGATACGGCCGGCCGCCTGCACACCAAAGTGAACCTCATGGAAGAGATGAAGAAGATTCAACGCGTCGTGGCCAAACGCATTCCCGGCGCGCCCCACGAAGTCCTCCTCGTGCTCGACGCCACCACGGGTCAAAACGGGTTACAGCAAGCCAAAGTCTTCACGGAATCGCTCCACGTCACGGGCATCGTATTGACCAAGCTCGACGGAACCGCCAAAGGCGGCATCGCCGTCGCCATCCAAAAGCAACTCGGAATCCCCATCAAACTCATCGGCATCGGCGAATCCATCGAAGATTTACAGCCGTTCAACGCCCGCGAATTCGTGGAAGCATTGTTCAGTCAGTAGACAGCGCCCGGTCTCCGTGCCGGGCGGGGCAAACGTAGACGATGTATCCAGGGCCGCAATCTGAGTAGCGCCCGGCCTCCGTGCCGGGCGGGGTAGACGCAGCCGGCGGCCGAGTTCGGGGACTTCCGGTATGACGTTGGAACAAGCAACAGGAAAGATCCTTCGGATCGGGCCAAGCATCGCGCTGGCATCTTGCCTTAACGTAGCTCTTATTTTCGCGGCCTATTCAACCCTGCTCCATCCGATGGCTCCCATGCCGCCCGTCTACGCACTGCTCGCGCTGTTCGCGATCGCTTCCCTTCCATGCAACGCCGTCTATTTCGCCGCCGCCGTCACTAAGCGCAAAGCGGGCCACTCTCTACTTGGACTCGCGGCCACAATTCTGTGCCTTGCACAGATAGC
>JBHEKO010000375.1:0-2562 GCA_041859475.1 Candidatus Hydrogenedentales bacterium | reverse complement strand
CGGCGCGGCTTGAGCTTTCGCCCGAGGAGGAAGGCAACCGCTACGCGATTCAGCTCTACCGCTATGTTGCGAGCGGCGCGGACCTGGCAGGGAAGGACGTTCTTGAAGTAGGGTGCGGACGCGGCGGCGGGGCCGCATTCGTGATGCGCCACTTCATGCCGCGCATGATGGTGGGCATCGATTTGTGGCGCAGCAGCATCAATTTCTGCAACAGCATGTACGACATCGATGGCCTGTCATATCGTTTGGGAAATGCCGAGGCGTTGCCGTTTCCCGACGCACACTTCGATGCGGTGCTCAACATTGAGTCGTCGCATCTCTACGACAACATCGAGACGTTTTACGCGGAGGTGTTGCGCGTGCTTCGCCCCGGCGGCCATTTGCTATTCGCGGATTTCCGCACGAAGGAACGCGGGCCCATGCTGACGCAGGAGTTCAAGAATGCGGGATTCGAGGTGGTGCGCGAAGACATCATCAATCCCAATGTATTGGCGGCGCTCGACGCGGACGACGAGCGCAAGCGCACGCTCATCCTGGAGCGGTTGCCGCAGCGAAGGCAGGAGCAGTTCAGCGTGTTCGCGGCGTTGAAGGGCACGCACATTTACGAGTGCATCAAGAGCGGGGATATCGAGTATAAGCGGTACGTGCTGCGCAAACCTGCTCAGGAAATCACTTCCATCACGTAAATCGCGGCGAGGTGCCGGTGGGCTCCGTCGAAGTCGAGGCCATATCCGACAACAAATGCGTTGTCGATGGAGAAGCCAACGTAATCCGCGTGAATATCGGCGACGCGCGGGGCGGGCTTGTCCAGCAGCGTGCAGATTCGCAGGCTGGCCGGTTTGTGTGCACTCAGGGCTTCGCGAATAGCTGCGGTCGTGAAGCCGGTGTCGAGAATATCTTCCACAATCAACACGTGGCGCCCAGCGAGATTCTCTTCGGGCAACAGCGTGAACTCGACGTGCCCCGTGGAATTGAGGCCGCGATAGCTCCGTGCTCGGAGATAATCCACTGCAACAGGAATCGTCAACTGACGCATGAGGTCGGAACCGAAGATGGCGGCCCCCTTCAAGACGATCAAGAAGACAAGGTCTTTGCCCGCGTAGTCGACGGATATTTGTCGAGCCAACAGGGCAATTCGCTCGTTGATTTCATTTGCCGCGATAAGGGGACTCTTACTCAGTTGCATCGTGTACTTCAATCTCGATGTATCGTTTCGTGTTCTGCGTGACGGCAGCGTCCGCGCTCACGGCGTGCCCCACAATCCAGACGATGGAATTCTCTGTGACGATCAACGGCAACCGGTCGCGCTCGCCGATAGGCAAACCGAGATCGCCAAAGTAGTCTTTCAGTTTACGCGAGCCGGTCATCCCCAAGGGGGCAATGCGGTCGCCGGGGCGCCGCAACCGCGCCCATAGTGTAGGTCCCACCGCGTCCGCATCGAGTAGCTGGCGGCATGGCGTGCAGTATTCGCGTAACGGCAAGGCGGGCGTGTTGTCCCGAAAGCTCAAGACGAGTCGTTTGCCGAATGCGACGGTCTCGCCGGGAAGGTTGAGCAACACCGCTCGCGGGTCATGTGGCTCGGCGCTGCCGATGATTTCGACGACCTCGCGCGCGTTACGCAGCACGACGCCCCCGCCCAAATCGAACGAAGAACCGGCTTGGCCTTCGAGCACGAAGAGGCGCGCGGATTCCACACGGTCGTACTCGCAATCGACGTCGCGCCGCCAGGCCAGCGCGGTCAGCGCCCGTCGTTGGAGGGCAACGGGGGCCTCCGCGAAGCCGCGCCGCGCAAGCAGATTCCCATCACCCAGACACGTGGCCAGTAGCGATTCGGCCTGCGCGGTTAGGTACTCGCTTTCGGCGCGCTGCAGTTCGGCCAGCCGCGTCAAGGCCTCGCGAACCTGGGGGTTGTAGACACGTTCGAGCAGCGGCAAGAGATCATTTCTCACGCGATTCCGCACGTGCTCGGTATGCGTGTTGGACGAGTCCGTGCGGAACGGCAGGCCGCGCGCGCGCAAATGCTCCAGGATTGCCTCGCGTTCGCACGCGATAAGGGGACGCACGACGCGCACATTCTCGAGCATCCGCAGGGGCGGAATCCCTGCGAGACCGCTGGGGGAAGCGCCTCGAATCATGCGCATGAGCACGGTTTCCGCTTGATCGCCGGCATGGTGCCCGGTGGCGATCGCCGCGCATCCGCGTGCCTGAGCCACCGCCACTAGAAACGCATACCGCGCCCCGCGCGCGTATTCCTCGAACGACATCGGAGACGTTTCCGCCTCCGCGACGATGGGTCGCCGTTCGCAGTGAAGGGGGACGCCGTATTTCCGCGCGAGGACCTCGACAAATGCCGCGTCTTCGGCGCTTTCCATGCCGCGCGTCTGATGATCGAAGTGCGCCACTTCCACGGGCCAACCGAGTTCGACGAGTGCATCCAACAGGCACACGGAATCGGGTCCGCCGGAAACGGCCACAAGTACAGTGTCGCCCGGCTGTAGCATACGATGGCGGTCGAGGGCATCTCGGACGCGGGCAATGAGCGATGAGGGTGCGCTGGCCATG
>JBHEKO010000309.1:0-4425 GCA_041859475.1 Candidatus Hydrogenedentales bacterium | reverse complement strand
CGTCCGCAAAGCGCCTGAACCCGCTACGGAAGCGGGACGCGCCTATCTCCGCTATTGGGTTGGCCGTCTCGAATTCGGCATCGGCTTCTTCGACACCATCGAGGCCGTCAAGCGCGCCGCCACCGCCGAACAAGCGGTCATTGATGCCCGGAAAAGCGGTAACGACCCCGATCTGAAAGCAAAGACCGCCGAAGCAGTCAAATGCGCCAACCAAGCGACGCAAACGGCTTTTGACGCTATCGATTCTCTCGCGAAGGTGGCAAAGAACCGCGCCGACCTCGGAGCCGTTGCCACCATGGCGGAATACATCTACCGCCCGCTCCAACGCAAAGCACAATCAATGCAGTAATGAAAAGCAGACTGTCATTCTCGGACTTGACCTGATGCACATCGAAAGCTCGTTTGGAGTTTCTCTCCGGGGTGGTTCCTGTACATTGCTGCCGCAGCGACTACCTCTCGTAGACCTCCAATTCGGAAATGCACATTTGGCTCCCTTCCTGATCGGGGCCGTTCGGAGTGACGGCCTCCACGCGGACATAGCGCGTGGGTAGTGCGTCGAACGTGTGTTCGTGCGTTCCGCCCTTGCACTCAGTGACATGTGCAACGGTCGTCCAAGTCTTGCCGTCGCTCGATACGTGCACTTTGTACTCCGTGGGATAGCCCGGTTTGTCGGGCGCCAGGCCTTCAAAGTGAATGACGATGCGCCCAACCTGCCGCTCGGCTTCCAGATCCAGGTGATACATCCAGGCCCATTCGTTCCCCCCGCACGCGTAGGTGGAAGGAATTCCGTCATTTGCATAGTGGGCAAAGTGGAACCCGCTCGCAGGCAGCGTATGGTCGCCCGCGACTCCAAGGAGCTGGCCGGGCTTTCGCCACGCCATATTGCCGGGCGGCACGGCCTGCGCTTCGGATAGGGCCGGCGCTTCCACATCGGGATGCGGACCCGCGAGCACCACTTTGATGATCGTGTCGACCGGGTCGGCTTCGATTCCGTACAAATCTACGGTCAGTTCCTGGTCCTTCTGGTCGAAGTTCATGGCCGTTCCCGAATTCATGCAGGCCACGGTAGCCACACGTTGCGCGACAGGTCCAACGGTCAGTACGTTGCCCTCGGGTCTTCCCGTCTTTCCCATCGGCGTTTTGAGCAGATGCAGATAGATGGTGTCGCGCGCGACGTTGATCGTGCTGTATCCCCACGGCTCGCTGCGTAACGGCCCGGGATTTACGTGCGTATACGATTCATGGAGTGGGGGAAGGCCCGCCGGATTCGTCCACTCGGCCATCTTGCGGTGAACGGCCATCAGCGGCGAAGCGTTGAGGTCCGGCAACTTCCCGTCACTATCCACACCCGTAACCAAAGTCGGCGAATGATCGATGTTCGCAATGTGCCCCTCGGCAATCAGCGCGATCTGGAGCTGCATATAAGACTGCCAGTCCGGCTCAACCCCTTTGGAGTACTCGAATGCAGGATCGGCGATGAGCCGCCACGTCTCTACCGCACTCTTCTTCGGCCAAGGAAATTCAAATGGCCAGAGATCCCAGAGGCGGTCTCCCCAGCATCCCCACCCCTCCAGATCGATGATGTCCCAATCCCCGTTGCTCATCGTAGGAATGCCGTTAAGGATAACTACCGTTTCCGGGTTGTAACTCTTGATCATGCTGTACAGCGCGTCCGGCGACGTCGCATCCCAGCCCGCCCAGTCGAACCAGAAAGCCGAGGGCTGATAGCTTCGGATGGCATCCTCGACCAACAAGATCGCGCCGTTCGGTCCATTGTGATTGGGACCGTCGATATTGCCGATGTACATACCGAACTTCACACCGGCCTTCTCAAGCGCCGCCTTGTATCGCCCAATCAGAATCCCCTCGGGATTGTCGGGTTCGAAGCGAGACGGCCACCGGTATCGATACTCGCCGTTGTTGTAGGAAATCACCATGCCAAGCCCGTAGTTCTGCCGCGACATCAACTGCGCGAATTTGTCGAACGAATCGGGCGGCATCGATTCGGGGTGATGGATAAGCGCCGTTAACCGCGCCTCTTCGACCCATTTATTGGGGCGTTCGCGCAGGGAGAGCGACAAGTCCTTTTCCGCGGTCGCATTGGCCCCGTCCACTACGCGCACGCGAAACAGGTAGTCGCGGAGTTCGGCATCCTTTGCGGGCGTGCCCACAATCGAACCGTCTTCGCGAAGTTCCATACCCTTGGGCAAAGCCGAATTGACAAGCGACCAACGATAGGGAGGCGTACCGCCTGCTGCGCCCAGGACAAAGTCCGATGCTTGCATGGCAATGCCGGGCTTGCGCAGAAACTGCGTGTCCATGGGCGGCCACGTATTGGTTCCCGTCACGCGCGCGCCGATATACGACCATTCGCGCCACGCGACGGGCAAATCTCCCGTGGCGATGTCGCTCATGCCCTTGGTCGCAATGGAGAGCTTACCGTCGCCGGGCGAAAGCGCATACGTCAACCCAGGAATGCGGTTGCCGCGTTCATCGCAAAGGCGCGCATAGAATCCGAGACGCCCTTCCTCCTGGTTGCCGATCTTGAAGAGTAACCGGTTCCAGCCAGCCTTCAGTTCCGCGGGCGCAATCGACATGTCCCGCTCGGGCAATCCCTCCGTGCTTGACGCGACAAGTGTCCCGTTGATCCACGCCTTGAACTCGTTGTCGGCTCCGGTGCGCAATTGAACCGTCTGCGCATCCACGCTGTGGACATACACGCACGCGTAGGCGATCTTCGCGCGAATGGACTCATTGCGCTTCACGCGGAAGTAGCTGAACAAGTCCTGATAGTCGTCATAATTGCGAGAGAACAGACGGTCATCGAAATAGCGCCACGTCCGCCCTGCGGAGACACTGCCATCGCGCGGCTGCACTGTCGTCTCGTCAATCCAGTCGAATTCGAACCCTGCGTTGCCCGGCGCGTTATCGAACGTCCCCGCGACTAGCCACGTGTTGATGAACGGACCAGGCGCGTCGGCAGCGCCCAGCGCGAAGACAAGTGCCAGAGATATCAACATTCCACGACCCCCAAGAACGTTTTCGATTTGGTGCCCCTGTGCCCGGGAATCATGGTTCCCCCATAGCCGGTAGGTCAAGCAGAAAACGGCAATTGGATTCGGCGTCACTTCCTTCATTAGACTCAGATCCATGGTCGTCGATATCCGGCGATGCATGAGTTGGGGGCAACGGTTGGGGAGCTTGCTCAATGCGCGCGATAACGCTCGTTACGTTTTGCGTTTCGGTCTTTCTGGGCTTCACTATGCAGGCATCTGCGGTTGAACCGACCGCCGACGAACTAGCGACTGCCTGGCAATGGGCGGAGACGAAGTTCAGCGAGACGGGAGCCGCAACTGTCCCGGCGCCTGGTATCGAGGTTGTGACCAATCACAACGCCGTTCAGAAGAACGCGCGGTTTAGAGAGCCGCTCCACATCGGTGACGCGACATTTACGCGCGGACTTTTCTGCCATGCGGCGAGCAAGCTCATCGTGCGCCTTCCGGGCCGCGCGCAGAGCTTTCGCGCGGTGGTGGGAGTGGATCTGAACGGCGACACCTCGAATGGACAGGGAAGCATCGTCTTCTCCGTGTTGGCCGATGGCAAGGAGTTGTTCCGTTCCGGCGTGCTTCACGGGAAAGAGGCAGGCGTGCCCGTCGATATTCCGCTGAACGGCGCCAGTGAAGTTGTCCTCCAGATTGACGACGCAGGCGACGACATTTCCTGCGATCAGGGCGATTGGGCCGACGCGTGCTTTGCGATGGAAGGCGGGAAAGAGGTCTGGCTCGATGAGATACCGATGGCAGGCGGTCCGATTCTTCTCGATGCAGGAGTATTGCCTTTCAGCTTTACGTACAACGGAAGGCCTTTCTCCGAGCAAGCGTCCTCGTGGAACAAGAAGGTCGTGCGCCAGGAGCTCGACAAGTCCAACGAGCGCACGCAGCACACGGTTACCTGGACGGACCCCACGACGAAACTCGAAGTGCGGGCCGTAGCCGTATCGTACATGAGCTACCCCGTGGTCGAATGGTCGCTTCACTTCAAGAATGCCGGTTCCGCAGATACGCCCATCATCGAGAACATCCAACCGCTCGACGTCCGCATGGAACGCGGCGACCGGGGCGAGTTCACGCTTCATCATGCTCGTGGAAGCTCATGTAGGCAGAACGATTTCGAGCCCCTCCAGACTCCGCTTGCCGCGAATGGTTCCATGCGGCTGGCCTCGGAAGGCGGGCGGTCGACGAGCGGTGTCATGCCCTACTTCAACGTCGAGTCCACCTGCAACGACGGCGCGCTTGTGGCCGTCGGATGGCCGGGGCAGTGGGCTGCCGGCTTCAAGTGCGACGGGGCCAACGGACTTCATCTCACGGCGGGCCAGGAACTGACGCACTTCAAGCTGCTGCCGGGCGAAGAAGTGCGCAGTCCGCT
>JBHEKO010000276.1:0-13883 GCA_041859475.1 Candidatus Hydrogenedentales bacterium | reverse complement strand
GATCCCCTTGAGCTGTGGGTCAGCAACGACGACGCCGCTACATGGTCCGTGCACGTTCCGGTTGATCGATACGACAACTACAAAGACTTAACCGTGCCCGGGGAACGCCACGATCCCGGCCCCGGCTGGGGCAAGGGAGGCGCATGGCCAGGCAACTTGTCCTACCCCTTCGGCATGGTCCACGACGGCGTCTTGTATCTTGTCTACGACGTGGCGCGAAGAGACGTCGTGATGGCGTCGATGGCGCTTTCCGGCATCGTGGAATCCCAAAGCCCCGCCAACTAACGTGGTGGTTCATCCAATTGGCGCCTTATTTGTTTCGGCAGGGACAACCCGAGAGATTCATCGCTGGTGAACAGTCGCCCCTCATCGATCGCATTGGGGCACAAGGCGCATTCGATTTGGGCCACTTTCGATACCCAGTGAAGATGCGTTCAGTAGCGTGCCGTAGGTGGAACTCGCAAAGACGGTCGAGCCCGCGCAGGCAATGCGGTCGCCGAACTTCCGCGCGGAATGCTCGCCGAGACGCGCGAGTTCCTTGTGACTCTTGCGAGACTTGGTTCTTGGAGTGCCCAGGCAAGCACGCAGGATAAGGACATTTTAATAGCAGATAACGAGAACAATGCAACAATCCAATGAATGGGCCAATTTGCATCCCCGTGAATGGGTATATACAAAAGGGGGTCAAAACACGTAGTATTGCCCCGTAGCAAGGGAGTGGGGGTGAAACGATGTCCTCTGCCAGGCTTCCGCACAAGTGGGTCCGCGCGCTTCTGCCTATGTCCGCGTTTTCCGTTCTGTCCGAATCCCCTCCCTCCCAGCCCAGGCCCTCCCGAAAGCTCATCGGACAGCTCCTGCTTCAAGCCGGCCTGATCACGGAGACCCAACTGGAAGATGCCCTGCGAGTGCAATTGGAGAAGGGCGGCAAGCTTGTGGAGATCCTGGTCAGCCTCGGCTACCTGTCTGCGGAAGAGTTCGTGCAGTTCTTGTCAAGACAGCCGGGTGTTGCGAGCATCAACCTTCTCAATTATTACATTTCGCCCGAGATTACTACTCTCGTGCCTCTCGAATTTGCCGTTGCGCATGAGGTGTTTCCCATTGACCATATGGGCAAACTACTGACATTGGGTATGGTGTGCCCCTTGGATTCCACCACGATTCAAGAACTTGAGCAGCAGACGAACCTTCGCATCAAGCCCATTTTATGCAAGGCCGATGACATACGCCAAGCCATACGCCGACACTACGGAACCCTTTGGGAAGTCAAGCCGGCGCCTGCCCCTCCAGAATCCCCCGCCGATGAAGTCCAGGACCTTGAAGTATCCTTGCGACTATCAAGTATTGCGCGGATGATCGACCTGATTGAGACGTTGCCCGCAATGCCCGAGACGGTGGACCGGTTGCGCGATATCATGGCGGACCCGGAGCAACCGCTTTCTGCCGCGGCCAATGCGATCTCGCTGGATCCGCCTATCGCGGCGAAACTCCTTGGCGTGGTCAATTCAGCCGCCTTCGCTTTGCCTCGGCGAGTAGACGATATCAAGACAGCGGTTTCATTGCTCGGAATTCGGGAAACCTACTCGCTCGTCCTTTCGTGTTCGGTGTTCAATGCCTTCGAGAAATCCAAGACGCTCGACTACCGCGCATTCTGGATGGATTCCATGTTGTGCGCGTCGGCGGTCCGGTTGGTTGCCGAGGCTTCCGGCCATGCGAACCGCTTCGGCATTGTCGCGGCAGGCCTGCTCCATGACCTCTGGCACGCGGCCCTCTGCGAAGCCGTGCCTCAATTGTATGGGAGAATAGACGGCAGACTAAGAGGGGAGGCATTGCTGGAGAATGAGTTGAACGTGTTGGGAATTTCGCATGCCGAGGCTGGCTATCACTTGGCAATCGCGTGGGGGTTGCCCATCGAAATCGCGGAGCCAATTCGTTTTCACCACGCACCTGCGCTGGCCACCGAGGCCCGCGAAAATGTCGCGGTCACCGCGATTGCCGCCGCAATGTCCCGCTCCATGAGCTTGCCGGAAGTCGAGGAGACGGACGTTCTTGAAGGTCTCGAGTCCGCTCTGGAGATTCTCTGCCTGAACTCCGACAAGGCTCGCAGGATTTGGGAAGGCTTCCTGGGCCACGACACTGCCCGCGAAGATTTGCGGCAATAATCTCCAGTTGCCCGCCTCGGTGTATCAAGAACCGCGTCAATTGCTCACAGGAATTCGGCGCTACTGCACCGTCGCGGGGGCATCCTGCGCGCCAGGAGACCCCATGAGCTGTACAAACATGCGGAAATACTCCGGGTCCAGCTCTTTATCCATCTCGTCTTGCATGAGCCTAAGTGCTTCAAACGTGGGCAGTGCTGCTTTGTAGGGACGTTTGGTCGTGAGGGCATCAAAGATGTCGGTAATGGAAAACATCCGAACCATAGGGTGAATCTGACCGCCTTTGAGTCCGTCCGGATATCCGCTGCCGTCCAATTTTTCGTGATGATGACGGACCACATCCAGTCCTATGGAATCAAGGTGTCCGCGATCCATGAGAATCTCGTAGCCGTAAACCGGATGCTTTCGCATCAGTTTCCACTCGTCGGCCGTAAGCTTGGTTTTACTGCGGACGATTAAGGGATCGAGCATGCTCTTGCCAACGTCGTGAAGTAGCGCACCTTCGCCGAAGTCGTACAGCGTCTGCGGCTTGGAGATTCCCGCCCGTTGGACAAGCAAGATGCTGTAGACAAACGTATTCACACTGTGCGTATACGTGCAGTAATCGTACGAGACGATCGAGAGGATGTGCGCGAATGCACTGCGTTGTTTGATCAGGAATTCGCAAGAACTCCGGACGATGCTTTTGCTCCGCGCGACAAGTTCGCTGGAGCGGGGCGATGAAAACACCTCTTGCAAATGATACTGAGCCGATTCGTAGAGCACCTCCGCTCTCGCGGGCACGGGAAGCGACTCATCCGTGAGGATGCTCTCCAGATGCTCCTCGATGTACCGGTGATAATCCTCCTCCTGCGTTAACGAAACGTAAATCTGGGCATGGCCGGTCTCGCGAAGGCGATCCAACTTGCTTAAGGTGACGGGCAGATTTCTATCGCTGAACAGAATTGGGGCTTCAACTTCGGCGATTGCAAGGAAGATATCAAAGCCGGTGATGGTGTCGACGCGAAGCGCCGCAATCTTGATGGGATAGTATCCCGCCGGTGCGGGAGGCTTAGTGTTCTCTGGTTTCAAAGGATTACGCATGGCCGCTTCGCCCCTTCACCCCTTACCCTACCAAGAAGCAATACAAGCGTGAGCTCAGTATCCACTTATGTTTCAGTATATTCAACTACTTGTCTTGTCATTGGGCTTGGATACAAGTCAACAGGGCACAGACCTATGCTTGGAAGCGGCGGAAGTGCGAGGGGCGGAGACGGCGAGTGGCCGATGAGACGCGTTCGTGTGGAGACGGCCGTCTACCGCGCGCAGAATCGCACCAACTCCGCAAGGTCGCATGGCGGGGGAGAAGGCATGTACTTTAGGTAGAATGCCTCAACACGCACTTGCACCTCGGGGTTGTACTTTGCCAGAGGCAACCAAAACGCCGGTGAAGCGACATAGTCAGGCGAACTGGAGGGGCTTCCAGTCACGTCACCAAAGAAGATGCCGTCTTGTCTTCGTCCCAGTCCCAGCAGTACCGTGTTCGCAAGGCGCTTCATTGCCTTCTTCTTGAAGACGACGCCGTCCTCCGCAAGCAGCATCGGAAACAACGCGGTCAGCGAAGCATGCGAGCTGTCTTCTCCCTGAACGGATTCCTTCGGAGCGGGTTCCGTCACGGCCTGCTCCGGGAGCCAATAGGGCCAGTAGTATGCGCCGTCGGGCGAGGGAGTGAGCCGGTTCAGCATGTACGTGGCGATGGCCTTCGCACGGTCGCGATACAGCGGGTTGCGGGTGAGTTTCCACGCCGGCCACAGCGCGCACCCCATGGCGCTCTGTCTGTTGCCGGGTTGCGGTTTGTTGTCGCACGAGGGTTCCTGGTTCAGGCTGATGTAGTGCCCTTCGCCATTTCCCGGTCCGTCCCGCCATTCACTGTCGTGAAAGGCGATGGCCTCCTCCATAGTCTTGAGAATCTCCGCGTAGTCCTTCCCCAGGCGCTGACGCAATTCGGGACACTCCCGCGTCAGCACCAGGCAATCGAGGATGGGGTAGACGATGACGCCCGTGTGCACTGTGAACACGGCGCGCCCGCGCTCGGTCGCATAGAGTTCGCATCCCCAGGCTTTGGCGATCTCGCCCGTCCACAGCTTCTTGTCGCGCTTGTCGTCGCGCATCGCAACAACCGCGCGGGCGGCCTCCAGATTTGCCTCCAGGTACTTCGGATTGCGTGTGGCGCGGTACATTGTGTTCAGCGAGCGCATCCGGTAGGCGAGGCCCCAAGCCAGGGCGCTCTGGTCATTGTTCGACTGCGCGGCAATCGTCTTCCGAAGCTCGTCGCCCATGTAGAGCTCGTCATAACGCGCGGCGGATGCGTACGACGCGATCGACGGCAGCGGGTTAGCTTCCGTGTATTTCGCGAGGAACTTGGCCACATAGGCCGCGTCGGGGTCCGCCGCGTCCTGTGCTGTCGCACAAACGTCCGCTGCACCCGCTACGAGGAGTGCGCATCCGACTCGAAGCGTGAAAAACAACGTTCTCCCGGCCAACGCGTCTACTCCCCTGTGTAATCGCGCCCCTCGCGCATTGGTGTCTCGAACGCGCGGCTGGTCGCGTAGAGCTTTACTTCGTACGGTTGTATCCTTGCCACTAGAACGCCGTTGACCACCGGCGCGGGCTCGTCCCCATAGAGGAGAACCAGCGCGCGATTGTCGAGAGCGCCAAGGCCGCTTATCTCCACGCCCATGTGCTTCTTATCGTCTTCGTTGAGAAGCATGACGAGCCAGTCTTCGCCGGCGCGACGCACGGCGACGGACACGCCATTGCCCGCCCGTTCTTCCGGGGTCTCCACCAGTCGCACGGCGGCGCCGGCTTCGTTGGGAGCGACGAGGAACGGCTGTAGCGCGGCCAGTTCAGCCGTCAACGCATAGATTGACTTGCGAAGCGGCTGCGAGGTGGTATGGTCCGAGCCCCAATAGAGCACTCCCTTTGCGCCGTGAAGAATGGACGCATAGGCCATGAAGCGCGACTCGGCAAAGCTCGGGTACGCCACGCCGCGGTCTACATAACCTTCCCCCAGTTCATGCCACGAAAACGCCTGCAACACCATCCACACCGGCATGTCGTTACCGGTCATGCGCCATCGGTCCACGATTCCGCCGATAGAGACTGCGTTACGCTTTTCCTTGCTTACGGGGTACGCATCGCACCCGGTGATATCCACGAAGGGGAGGTATTGGCGCACCAGGCGCACGTCGCTCGACTGGGCCTCATTCATCCAAATCGGACGTGCTTGCTTGTCCAAGCTGCGTATCATCGCGGCAGCCGCTTTGAACTTCGGGATGATCTCAGCGGCCTTCGCCTCGGAGTAGGCGATGGTCTTTGGGGTTTGCTCCCACCACTCCCTCGGCTTGTCATAGACTCCCGATTTGTACAAGCCGCTGAACGCGGAATAATTCCACACCATTTCGTCCGGCCCTTCCCATACGGCCAATGCAGGATGGTCCAGGACGGATTCGACACGCGACTTCAGGCCGTCCGTTGCACCCTGATCCAATGGCAGCGGCATCCATGCCTTGAGCCCCACGGCCTGAGCACGGTCGAGGCCGGCCCGCGAATCGCACCGAACAAGGTTCACGCCCGCGCTGGCCATGGCGGCAAGTTCCGTGTCAGCCTCGGGCAGTTCGTAGAAGCCTATGGGGAACTGCTTGCCACCGCTTTGGAGAAGCAGTCCGTCACCGGCAACCGCAATCACACCGGCGCCGGACATCCAAAGAGCGACGGCCAGCGCCAGTGAAATCGCACTGCGCGAACGCCGGCCACCGCATACAACGGACACAATCGTTGCCGATAGCATTTGATTCGACCTCACACGAGTTTTCACCACGGAGTCTGTCTTCAGAACCGCATCTAAAACACCCGGGCGGACGGTATGAAATCGAGGCTATTTAAGAAAGAATCGATTTCTGTCCGTTAGCCCTGCCACTTGCTCAGAACTTGCTCCGCGGCCTGCTTGACCTCGGCTTCAGCAGAGCCAACAGCGGCCTTCACGACTTCCAGCGCCTTCGGACTCGCAGTGGTTCCCAAGAGCCGAAGCACGGAAGGCTTCATGGGGGCCGGTGCGCTTTCGAACGCCGCGCACAGTGCGTCAACCACGGCGGGAGGCGCGGCCGAGGCGCTCAAGCGTAAAGTCTCGCCCTCGTTGACCGTCCGGTCTACCGTGACGCCGTTCTCCGTGAACACGACCTGCAATTGCTTGACCTTGTTGGGGGCGGTGTCGCCGAAGACGGCATTCGTTGCCGCCACGGACCCCGAACCGGAATCCACGTATTCTTTCACCTTGACCGCGACGTCGGCCGAAGGACCATCGGGCAGCGCGCCATACACGGCTTTCTGGATGACAACCTCTCCAGCGGACTGTTCCTTCGCGCGGATACACAGCGCAGCCAGGACACTCTCCGCGGCCTGCGTCTCGGCCGTCGAACGCGATCCGAGCAGGAGGGTCAACAGGCCCGGCATCTCGCCGATGCCGGCTTGGTCTTTCAACGCGTCGAGCGCTGCGGCGCGCACACCCTCGTCTCCATCGGCTTGCGCCGTCTTCATAAGAACCTCGACGGGCTTTTCAAGGCCGCCTCGGCTAATCATCTCGACAGCGACCTTGCGCGTGGCGGCTTGATCGTTCGTCAACATGGCGTTGATCGCCGCATCGCCGGTCGCGCCCGGGAAATAACTCAGCGATTCTCTCGCGGTTTTGAGCAACTCTTCATCTTCGGACATGACCAAGGCTTGGATCGCCGCAAGACCGGGCTCGAAGCCAATCTGAGTTATCGCCTTGATCGCGGCCACACGGACTTCCGTGGCGCCCGATTCCGCCTGCGTAACCATCGCCGGCCCTGCCGCGGCCCCGCCGCGATATCCCAGTACGGCAAGCAGTTTGATCTTGCGGTCGTCCGGCAACGCGGACAACGCGCCCGCCAGCACAGCCGATACGTCATCGCCCCCGGCGATCTCGCGAGACGTGCGCAGGGCGATGTCCGCCAACGCAGGGTCTTCTCCCTTGAGCGCCTCAACCAAGAGGGGAGCGCCCAACTCCGGGCTCTGACTCAAAGCGGCCCCGCGCAAGGCAGCCCCACGCACTTCTATTGAGGCGCCAGGCAGAGTCCGCAGGAGATCATAGATTGCCGACGCCTTCTCTGGTTTGCCCCGTTGAATGAAGGCTTCCGCACACCCGAGCAGGCCATCGCAACGCGCCTGCAGGACGAGCGGCGGCACATTCGCTTCGGCCACGGAACTCGTCAGCGTCTTGGCAGCCTTGGCCGTCCCGATCTTGCCAAGCCCGCGGGCCGCCGCCATTGCCACTTCCGCGTCGGCGTCGGAGATCAGGGCCTCCAATGCCGGTACGCTTTCCTTCTCTTTGCGCACGGCCACGGAACCGATAACGCCAACCTTGAGTGCGCCATTCGTCGCCGTCAGCGCTGCGCGTAAGGCATCGCCCGCCTCCGGGCAGGGCATTGCTTCAAGCGCCATGCGCGCCATGTGCGACATCTTCTCGTCGATGAGCAGGGCCGCCAGCGCGGGAACGGACTCGGGTCCGCCCTTGAGGGCAAGCGCGCGGCACGCCTCCGACTTTTCCCAAATTGCGGCATCCGAATTCAAAACGGCAACGGGATCGGTGGTTTGCGCCATTGCAGGCGATATGCAGGCCAGGGTCAATACCCCTGCCAGGATAAGCGGCATCAAAATGTTCCGCATGTTTTTACATTCTCCTCTTGCTTCGTTGCTCATATCGTCCACGGTCCCCGTTCGGCGCGCGCGCGAAGGCGGTTGGCCTCATCGTCGCCAATGAATTCCTCTTTCACGGGGTCGAAGTTCATGTCCCGCTCCAGCCACATGCTGATGTTCGCGGCATGAACCGTGCTCATCGAACGATGCATGACCGACGCGTTGGCCACGGTCAGCTCGCGGGACTTCACGCAATCCAGGAAGTTGCGCATGTGGTCGAGCGAACGGCCCGTCCGGGCAACGTACTCGCCAATCACCGTACGGTACTCCGCCAGCAACTCCGGCGAAGAGACCGCCGGCATCGTGTACCCGTCCGCCGCGGCAACCCAGCCCCGCTCGCCGTCGAACCGTTCGCCGCATGACCCGTACCAATACTTGTCGCCGCGCGAGAAGATGAGCTTCTGGCCGTTGGCCATGGTGCAGACCATGCCGTCGCCGGAATCGTTATCGACATATTCGTACTTGACCGGCGACGTATCGCCCGCTTCCAGGCCAGCCTGCGCCTGCGCGAACGTGTGCGCTCCCCACTCGCCGATGCAACTCGTATGAAAATCGTAGTCACCGTGCCAAGCGCCTTGCGCCACGTAGGCTTTGTTAAACGGCCGCCAAGGGCACGGACCCAGCCAGATATCCCAGTCCATCTCTTCCTTATCCGGCAGCGGTTCCTCGGGTTTCCAATCGTGCTTCATCTTTGCCGCGTCCCACGGGGCAATGTGGGCATACGCCGTGTGCACCTTGCCGAGCCGTCCCGTGCGTGCCATCTCGATGCAGAATACGTGGTTGGCTTCGCTCAGCCGTTGCGTGCCCGTTTGATACACGCGCCCGTAGCGCTTCTGCGCCTCTACCACCTTCTGTCCCTCGGCGATGGTCATGGAGGAGGGCTTCTCGCTGTAGACGTCCTTTCCCGCGCGCATCGCGCGAACCGCTGCTTGCGCGTGCCAATGGTCGCCCGTCGCAATCAACACGGCGTCAATGTCCGTGCGCTCGGCCAGAAACTCCCGAATATCGCGGTACATCGCGCAGTCTTTGTTGCCGTTGTGGTCGTCTACGAAAGCCTTGACCGCTTCGCGCTGCTGCTTCCAAATGTCACAGATTGCGAGAACCTGCACGTCCTCGTTTCCGATGATCCAGCGCAGGTCGTGGAAACCTCGGCCGTGAATGCCGATGCCCCCTACGGTTATCCGCTCCGACGGAGGTGTTGCGCCGCCACGGCCCAGCACGGAAGCGGGCACGATATTCGGGACGGCCACTGCGGCGGCGGCCCGGGACATAAACGTCCGGCGAGAAATCTTGTCGCTCATGCATTCTTCTCCTAGTGCTATCCGAGATCCCCTGGCGGATTCCCCCGGAGCTTCCCATTAACGAGCAAGGGGCAATCCTAAATCATTTCTCCACCACCATCAATGTGTTTGTGCTTACGATAGCATGCAGAAGATCTTGCCCCACATTCGGAAATGTCCCGAAACGTCCGCAGGCAACCGCGGTCTGCGAGATTTGGCCACGAGGCGCTTTGGGCGCAAGCCCCCTGCCTATGGCGCTCTTACCGATTCGGTACGATTCTCCGCGCTTCCCTATGTGTTTGTCATACCGCACGGCGCTCGTATCCGGTATAATAAACCGTCTTGCGCGTCAGGCGGCGCGCGTAGATTCGCAGGAACGCCGTGCTACACCGTGGAATGCTCGCCGCCCTCAAGCTAGGAGGAAGTGACTTGCTCGAAACCTCGGGACCTATTTCGCCACTATGAGATGCTGGAATCCCGAGTGTCACCAACAGTCCCGCAATATCGGCCCTTGCTTCTCATCCCGCATGATGGCAGGCCTTCGCCAATTCTTCGTATTCTCGATGGCCATCTGCGTTCTCCTGCTGCTTTCGGCTGTAGCCGTGGCCCCCGGAGCGCGGGTGGCGTTCCCGACGCAGATAGCGCAAGGAGAACCCGCGCCCAATCGCGGCGGGCCTTGGGAGCTGCCTCCGCCGGACAGGCAGATGCCGCCTCCCGAACCCGCCCCCTGGCCCCTGTGGTACTGGACGGGAGGATTCGCGGCCATCCTCGGCGGTGTTGCTGTCCTCTATTTCGTGGGCCGTCGCTTGTGGAATAGGGGGTTGGCGATTCCGAACGTCGCAAGCGGAAGCGAGAAGATGTTCCGCGCCCTGGCCGAAGCGTCGAACTCGGCCATCCTTGTGCACAAAGGCGGGCGCTTCTGCTACGCCAATGCGGCGGCCTCGAGACTCTCTGGGTTCACGAGCGAAGAACTTCTCTCGATGGAATTCTGGGAGGTTGTCGCGCCCGAGTTTCGAGACCTTGTACGCGCGCGGGGGGTGTCTCGCCTTCAAGGCAATACGCCGCCTCCGCAATACGAAATCGCGGTTCAACGCAAAGACGGCGAGCTTCGCTGGGTCACGTTGGGCAGTCAGCTCATCGACTACGAAGGCGCCCCTGCCGCTTTGGTCACCTTTCTCGACATTTCCGAGCAAAAGATGGCCACCGATGCCCTGCAAGAACGCAACCAAGAGTTGGTGTCGGTGAATGCCCGTCTCCGGGAAATCATCGGGGCTTCCAAGGAACTTGCCGCGTGTCCCACCATCGAGTTGTTGGGCAGAATCGCCATGGAACGTTTCGCTCACATCGTTTCCGCGGAAGGCGGCTGTCTCTTTGTCAGAAGAGGGAACGCCCTTTTCCGCGTCTGCTCCCTCGACGGCGATCACTCTCCCGCATCGCTCACGCTTCCTCTGCGCGAAAACAGCGTCTTTGGCCGCGTATGGGAGACCAAGGCTCCCGTGCTCATTCGCGACATGGAGAACCAAGTGGAGATCGGGCGAAGCGGGTGGACGGGATACAGCGAAGGTTCCGTGCTGTCGCTTCCATTGCTCGACGATCAAGGCGAAATGGCGGGCATCGTCGCCTTACACAACAAGAAGAGTCCACCCTTCACGGCCCGCGACCGCGACCTTGCCTCGATCCTGGGTTCGCTTTGCTGCGAGACCATGAGGACCCTGGAGGCGACCACCGAACTGAAGAAGAGCGAAGCGAAGTACCGCGATTTAGTGGAGAGCGCAAACTGCATCATTCTCCGAATGAGCAGAAACGGCGAAATCACCTTCGTCAACGAATTCGCGCAGACGCTCTTTGGCTACAGCGAAGAGGAACTCCTGGGCAAGAACGTTGTCGGCACCATCGTCCCCGAGCATGACAGCGCGGGCAGAGACCTTGCTGCGATGATTCTGGACATTGGAGAGCACCCGGAGCGCTACAATCCGAACGAAAACGAGAACATGCGCCGAAACGGCGATCGCGTGTGGGTCTCCTGGGCGAATAAGCCGATTAGGGACCGCAATGGCCATGTGGGCGAGATACTGTGCGTCGGCACCGATGTTACCGAGCGGAAGATCTCGGAGGAACGCCTGCGTGAGAGCGAAGAGCGTTACCGCACCTTTTTTACTTCAACCTCGGAGGGGGTTTATCGCTACGAAACGCACTGCCCAATCCCGATTTCCCTTCCTGTGGAAGAGCAGTTTTCCATAATCATGGATAACGTCTATCTCGCGGAGTGCAACGAGGCCATGGCCCGCATGCACGGCTTTTCGCGCGCCGAAGACTTCATCGGTGTCACCCTCAAGGACTTTTCCGCGGATGACCCCCGCAATACCTTCTACGTCTCGGAGTTTGTCCGGTCCGGTTACCGGCTCGACGAGTTTCCGTCGTTGATACACGATGCCCAAGGGAATCTTCACTCGTTCGTGAACAGCCTCGTCGGCTTCATAGAGAATGGCAACCTCATCCGGGCATGGGGGGTCCAGCGCGATGTCACCGAGCACAAACGCGCGGAAGAAGCCTTGCGCGAGCGCGACGACATGATCCGCTCCCTTGTCGATACCTCTCGGGACTGGATCTGGTCCGTCGATCTGAAGGGGGTGCACACCTACTCCAACCCCGCGGTCGAGACGATCCTCGGATACAGCCCGGAAGAAATCGTCGGGGTTGCGAGCATCGATCTCATCCACGAGGATGACCGGAAGATATTCGATGAGCAGTTCCCCATTTGGGTCGCGGAGAGACGGGGATGGCAGAACGTGTTGATTCGTTGGCGTCACAAGAAAGGAGAATGGCGGTTCCTGGAAAGCAGCGCCGTCCCCATTCTCGATTCGAGCGGAGAGATCACGGGGTTTCGAGGCGTAGACCGCGATGTCTCGGAGCGCAAACGCCTGCAGGAGCAATTGCTGCAATCGCAGAAGATGGAAGCCGTCGGCCAGTTGGCCGGGGGAGTCGCCCATGACTTCAACAATTTGCTTCAGGCCATTCTGGGCTATACCGATCTCGTGTTGGAGGACATCCGGCCGGGCGATGACCACCGCATGGAATTGGAGCAAGTCCACCTCGCCGCCGAACGCGCGAGCACGCTGACGCGCCAATTGCTCGCGTTCAGCCGTAGGCAAGTCATCCAGCCTATCCCCGTCGATCTCAACGAAGTGGTGACAGGCCTTATGAAGTTGCTGCGCCGTCTCATCGGCGAGCATATTCAGTTGGATGTGATTTCCGGGCACCGTCTGGGCACGGTTCACGCCGATGTCAGTCAGATCGAGCAGGTCCTGTTGAATCTCTGCGTGAACGCCCGCGACGCCATGCCCGATGGCGGCCGGATCACCATCGAAACGGAAAATGTGGTCATCGACCGGGAGTTCATGGCCAATCACCCGTGGGCCAAAGAAGGGCGGTACGTGCTCCTCAGTGTGACGGATACCGGGTGCGGCATGGAGAAGCACACATTGGAGCACGTCTTCGAGCCGTTCTTCACCACGAAGAAGGAAGGAGAGGGAACGGGCCTCGGTCTCGCCACCGTATACGGTATCGTCAAACACCACGACGGAATGATTCACGGCTACAGCGAAGTTGGCAAAGGCACGACCTTCAAAGTCTACATGCCCATCTCGGAACGGTCCGCCGTCTCGGTCGGCGACAAAGTGCTCGGGAAGGCGTCGGGCGGGACGGAAACCATACTCATCGCCGAGGACGAGGAAATGATCCTCAATCTCGCGGCGTGAATGCTGCGCGACGCGGGATACACCGTGCTCACCGCCTCCGACGGCGTGGAAGCCTTGCAGCTATTTGAGCAGCACGCCGACGAGATTGATCTCGCGTTGCTCGACGTCGTTATGCCGCGCCTCGGAGGCCGCGACGTGCAAAAACGCATTCACGAAAAAGACCCGCGCATGCGTTTCCTCTTCGCGAGCGGATACAGCGCAAACGCCATCCACACCAACTTCGTTCACGGCGAGGATATGCAGCTCATCCAGAAGCCCTACCAACGCGATGCGCTTCTGAGAAAAGTCCGCGAAGTGCTCGACGCTACTTGACAAGACGCGCATTACGCGATACAAATACGGAGTTGGGGACGCAAGGGGTAGACTTTTCCGCCTAAGGCAAGGGGTAGGGTGAGGGTTTACCCATGCTTGCGTCTAATCTCAGAGCTAACACTATTCTTATCTGTCTCTTCGCCCTTTCCTTGGGGGTGACCACCATGGGGTGCCCCGGCGGCACACCTCCTCCCGACCCTCCCAAGGATGCCAACGTCAGCATTGTCCTCGGCAGCAATGTCACTTCGGCCAACAAGGCTGCTTTGGAAACGCAGGCCCAGGAAAAATGGGGCATCGAGGATCTCATCGCGAGCCTCACGGTGTCCGTGACGCAGATCTCGCTGGATTATGCCGGCGCCGAGCCGCCCTCCGGCGGGCCCGTCGAAACCTTCGAACTGCTCGACGCACCTATCGACGTTGACCTTTTCCACCTGGATTCCACCGGTCTGTCGCAATTGCTTGCGGGAGCTGAACTGCCCGTGGGCTACTACACCGCCCTGCACATCCTGTTCGAGAACCCGCGCTTGGTACTCCAGACGGACCCGGACAACGTCGTGCTGGACCTGTCCATCACTGCCCAAGGCGAGCTGACCATTGACTCGGTCTTCCAACTGCCCGAAGGC
>JBHEKO010000048.1:0-9560 GCA_041859475.1 Candidatus Hydrogenedentales bacterium | reverse complement strand
GCCTCGATTGGCGCATCGATTGGACCCACGAGTTTCCGGACCATCCGTGGTTTCACGGCGAGCTCGCGCGACACCACGCGCTCGACCGGTGTTACGTCGACTACGCGACGACCTACTACTGGTATCAGGATTCCGTGGGATTCGATCACGCAACGTTAGCGCCGATGGAAGATCGGGTGAAGGAGATCCTCCGCCCGAATATTGTCACGCCCCGAGCTTAGTGCGTCCCTGGAGCGCGTGGGAAAGGGTAGCGCCGTCGGCGAATTCGAGGCCACTCCCCATGGGCACGCCGTGCGCGATGCGGCTGACGGCGATTCCCAGCGGCGCGACCCGGCGCGACAGGTACATCGCCGTCGCTTCGCCTTCGGCGGTCGCGTTCGTGGCGACGATCACTTCGGACACGCCTCCCTTTTCGAGGCGCGCTAACAGCCGTCCGATGGTGAGTTGTTCCGGGCCGACGCCTTCTAAAGGGCTCAAGGCTCCGTTGAGGATGTGGTACGTGCCGCGATAGGCCCCGCCCTTCTCGATGGCGTCGGCTCCGACGGGTTTTTCCACGACACACACGATGGACCGGTCGCGGTTGGGGGCGCTGCAAATCGGGCAGGGATCGGTTTCGGTGAGGTTGCAGCAAACGGAGCAGTTCGTGATGCGCTTCCGCGCCTCAAGTACGGCCTCGCTGAAGTGGCGCGCGTCCTCTTCGGGCGCGCTGAGGACGTGCAATGCGTAGCGTTCGGCGGACCGCTTGCCAACTCCCGGCAAGCGGCGAAACGCCTCTATCAGTCGCTCGACCGACGGCGAGTCGAACAGCATGGCCGACCCCTAAGCCTGTTCGGCGCACACGCCGTTTGTCAGCCGTTCGCGGACCTTGTCCCAATCTTGTTGGAGGGCGAACCGCGTCAGAACGTCCACGCGGTCCAGAATGACGATGCCATCGAGGTGGTCGTATTCATGCTGGATAATGCGCGCGAGGAAATCCGTCGCCTCGAATTCCAGCGGTTTGCCGAGCGGGTCGAGCGCACGCACGAGAATGCGCGTCGCCCTCGGAATGTCCGCGTAGACCTCCGGCAGACTGAGGCACCCCTCGCTGCCGACCGCCTCGCCTTGCGGGTCGAGGATTTCCGGATTCACCAGACACAGCTTCTTGTCTGTCTCCGGGTCGTGCAACACGAAAATGCGCTTCCCAACACCCACCTGCGGGCCCGCAAGTCCAACGCCATCCTGGGCATACATCGTGTCGAACATATCCGTGGCAAGCTTGGCCACGTTCGGTCCAACCGTTTCATACGGCTTCGCCACCTTGGTCAGCGGCCCGTCGGGATATAACACGATGTTCAGTTTCGCCACGTCGCAAACTCCATTGAAAGACTCTCTATTCACCCACTACAACGTTTTTCGACCCCCAAGTATTCTACCCGAATGTGGCCCCGGATTTCGCTCTGGTGCGGACCCGCGGTCACCCGTGGACGTTTCGGCGAAACGTCCCTACCAATGCGTCTGTTTGTTGACGCGTCTGCTAGCTGTCCGTATCATCCCGCCTCAATTCCTCCTGGGAAGAGTCCGGGATCGGTGAGCCATGAGGACTAGGCGTTGGGAGGCCCCGGAGCTTGCCCAGCGCCAACCTATTCGCGCGCCGCGTGTGCGTTGTACCGTCGGCTTCCAGCCTGCTCTTCACCACGGCGTCCGCACGACCGTCTGACTTACCTTGGGCGCCGTGACCGGCCACCGCAGCGTCTCGCCGCTGGCCGTCGCGACTTCGACGTAGTACTCAACATCGTCCTTGCCCAGCGACGCGGCTTTCAGTTGCCCTTCGTACACACCGGCCGCGCGATGGGTAAGCGGCATTTCCTTGTAGGCTCCAGTGCCCAACTTCCGCCAGAACACGCGCGCACCTTGCACCGGTTTCGAATCGAGCACGGCCACGCGAACGCGCAAGGGCTCGCCTTTCTCGAGACTGCCGCGCTTCGTGGGCACCACCAGGCGTGTTCTTCCCACATAGCTTGAACGAAGCTGCGCCTCCGCGGGCAACGGCGCGCCAATCAATGCCGTCAGTTCCGCCGCGGTTGCTTCGATCATCGCCGGAAACGTGTGTTGCTCCAGGTTCGCCACCGTCCCCATTTCGCCCGTCGTATCGACGGTGCGCAACAGAGCGTCGTAGGCATCTTCGACCGATCGCGCGAGCGCGATGTAGGCAGGCAACGCGCGGTCCTTGGCCATCTGCGATTTCGTGGCGGCGTCGGCCTGCTTCTTCACCTCGTCCATCTCTCTGGTGAAGTCGCCCCACACGCACCGCATCTTCGCGGTTGCCTGCAAGAACGTGCACTGCGCCAGCCAGTACTCAAACCGATCGACATTGCCCGCACCTTCCACGCGCGGACGCAGCGTGCCAAGCGCTTCGACAAATGCATACTCCTTCTTAACCTCGTCCCACGGGCGCAAATCGGGTTGATAGCCGCCGGGACCGCCGATCCAATCCGACGGGTGCGGCAACCGGCAATCGACAGAACTGAAGATCCGCGCGGCATCTTCGGCAATGGCAGGTCCAAACTCGGACCGCGCCCAATCCAGATAGAAATCCGTCGCAGGAACCTGGATGGTAACCTCAGGCAGATCGGCGGTGAAGTGCTTGTACGCGCCGCCACCGCAGTTGATACGTTGCGCAAATCCCGCGCCCTCGACTTCAATGGCTGCGATACACGGGAACTCGATCTCCTTCATGAAGTCGATGTCCATCGCGCCGTCCGTCACCTCGACGCCGTCGAAGGTGCGCACGACGGCGCGGTTCTTGCCAACCAGCGCGAAGACGTCGAGACCCGCAATAACCTGCTTTCCTTCCAACTTGACGCCAAACACCCGCTTGCCCGCCTCGTTGTAATGTGGCTCGCAGAAATGCAGCGTCACACGATAGCGCCCGTTCGACGCGACGATTCGATACGCATTCATGTTGTAGCGAACGCAGCGATACAAGGCGTCGTCTTCCGTATCGGCAATTTCGACGTCGCCAGACGACACCGTTTCTCCACCTACCGCATGCGATTCCGTGAGCGTTTGCTCCGGCCAATTGTTCTGGTCCCACGCCGCTTGCGCGAGCGCCGCCACATTCGGCGCGACGGTGTGCGTACGCCAGTGAATTCCCATCAGGCCCGTGCACCCGTAGCGTAGCGCGTCCCGCGCGTCGAGCCGCATTCGCCCTGCCCACAGTTGAAGCGAGGTCATGGCGGGATCGTCTTCCAACCACGGAATCGCCCACGTGGGCCGGCCCTTCACATCCGCGAAGCCGGGCTCGACAGGCTCGTGCCCAACGCTGCGATTGATACAGCTCATGGCCACGTCTTTCGACAACACCTTGTCGAGATACGCGCGGTCGTACTGCGGCCCGAGCACCCAGCCGCACGTCGCCAGATCAAACGGCGCGTCAACCTTCTTCAACGCAGCATAGGCGGCCTGGATGTCTTGCACCGTCTTCTCGACGTCTGCTTTCTTGACGCCTTCCCAGGTCCAGTTCTCCGGCGTCCACAGCCAATAGTAGTCGAGCGGATGCGACTTCTTGATGCGCTCGAACATGCCCGCGTAGAAGTCTTCGGTCGTAGTATTCTTCCCCGCGACGCGCTCCTGAACGAGCTTCGGAATGACCAATGGCGTCTCCGTGCCGATGCATGTCTTCACGCCCAGCGCGCGTGCGAGCGAAAAAGCACCGTTGAAAAGCGCCGCCGTGCGCTCGAAGATCTCGATGTGCTCTTCGGGCGTCTCGGATCGCGGAGTCAGGCCGCGCATGATCTCCGAACCGTAGTCGTCGCGGTCGAACAACAATGCTCCGCCACAATGGAATTGGCTCGTGTTCCTTTTCGCAAATCCCCAATTCACGTCCAACGCCGTGTTGTAATACGAAGCCGGATAGGCGAACGCGACGCGGCGGCCATTGCCCACGTCTTCGGGAAGCCCGATCCACGTCGTCGGCTCCGCGTTGGGCCGCGCCTCGGGATAGGTGTGCAGGCCGAAGAAGTTCATCCCCAGCTTCGGCAACTGCGCGATGATTGCCTTGTAGTCGTCGCCATCCCACCAATCCGGCCCTTCCGGAAAGTCGTGAAACGGCTGGATGCCGCGCAGTGGAAACAGCGGCGACCGTTGCTCGTGGATGTCGGGCAATTCCAGGGACACTTGGACGTCGGGGATCGTGTCGCCGTGCAGATAGAAACGTATGCCCATGTGTTCGCAGAACCGGTACGCGCCGTACAACGTACCCACATCGCTCTTGCCGATGATGTGAACTTCGCGCAGTCCGTTGTCCGCGGATTTGGTCTCGATACTGTACGAATCGGGATTGACGGCGTCGGACTTTTCGTTCGCCTCGCGCGATTCCAGGATGATTGCACCGCCTTCGCCTTCACGGTGTTTGATGGGCAGCAGCGCTCCGGTACGCAAATAGACGTAGCGCCGGATTTCCCGTGCCGCGAGCCTTACCAAGGGCGATGCCTTCTTGGAGGTCACAATTACAGGCTGGCTGGTCGCAGCCGCCGCGTTCGCCCCCGCCATCATCACTGCTAGCAGGACGGCAAGAGCAACGAGGATGCCCGCCAAGTTTGCCGCTTGCCCACTGCGCCGGTTTGCGTTCACCATTTCATCTCCCCGAGTGTGCAGGTTGTACGCCAGGACCGTGCTTCAACGAAATCCCCCACGGCGAGGCTATCCCCGAAGCGCCCCTCCAGTCAACAGTCCCGCAAAGCCGGGCTATTGCGGACGTTGCGCCCTCGTATTGATATGGCGCCGGCCACGCCAGTCCATGTCGCGACGGCGAAGCGCTTGGGCCATGGCTCGCATCGTGAACCAAACGCGGAGCAGGCCTCCGAGGGGATGCGCCCATTGGAGGCCCGGCCGCATGTGGGCCACTTCGGCGTGTCGCGCAAAGCTCCACGAAAGGGTGCAGTAGGCGGCGAGGGCCGCACTTGTGTAGACGGCCCACGCGATGTGCAGAGCGCCGGGCGAATCGGCCTGCGTCATTGCAGCAATGCCCAAGGGCAACGGGAGCACGTGCCGTATCAGCATACCCGCGATGGACACGAGGAATCGGTCCAAACGGTCGTCGCAGAAGATGCGCGTCTTTCGCGTGAGAAAGTCCCGCAACTGCGTGTATCCGCGATAGATGCGAAATCGTATCAGTTCGTGCGTCCACGCGACGCCCATGCGCCCGCCCCCCTGCTTGAAGGTCGCCGCGAGCATTTCGTCTTCGGGGGTTTGCGACTTGAACGCCTCGTGGCCGCCGGATTCGAAATAGGAATCGCGCCGGTACAACATGAACGGCCCCACGCCCAGCGCGGGCGTAGCGGGATTGTTCATGCGTCCCCGGCGCGCGCGCATGAGAATTCCGCACCACGCCAGCGGCATCACGAGTTCTTCGGGTAGGGTACGGTTGTCGAGCCACACGACACAGGTCAGATAATCGAGATCTTCGTTCAACGCGAAGGCCATCGCGCGGCGCAACGCTTTGGGGTGGAATACCGTGTCGGCGTCGGTTTGCAAGATCCAGGGCCGGTCGGCGTCCGCTTCGTGGATGGCGTGCCACACGGCATTGGCCTTGCCGTGCCACCCCTCCTGCAACGGTGGATTGTGCAGCACGCGCAAGTTCGGCAGTTCGGTCGCAAGACGGTCGAGGATTTTGCCCGTTTGATCGGTGGAATGGTCGTTTACGGTCAGCACGCGGATATCGGGATAATCCAGGCCGCACATCGAACGCACCGCCTCTTCAATACCTGCTTCTTCGTTGCGCGCCGGGGCGATCACGATGACGGGGGGAAGGTCCGCGTTCCTTTCACCGTCGTCCGATGCGAGCGTGAGGCAATGGTGTTCCTTGAGATTGCGCAGAAAAATGTGCCTTCGGATAAGATTGAGATAGCACAGGTACAGAAACACGGCCGCCGCCGGGCCAATGGTATAGAGGGGAAAAGCGAAGAACGGCGAACAGACGAGCAGGAGTGCGCCCAGCATCAGCGCGAGCGTTCCCCACTGGGCGGGTCTTCCGTGAGCGGGAGTCGATATCGAAGCCTGATCGGCCATATGCGCAGTCACCCCATTTTCCCCTGACACAAAGCGAGCCGGGCGGCGCTGCTCGCAGTCGCCGCCCGGCCAAAGCATAGTCCAGTGCGCGTTCCCAACGCTACTAAGCTGGACGGATCTCCTTCGATTTACTCTCCGGTATAGCCATACGTTTGGCATGTCCAGCTACAGCGTCGGGAATCGTACTCGGACCACCCATATCTGGACCACCTCCTTTCCGACTACATCCGCGTATCCCGAAGGCTCCCCATCGAGCCTCTTCGCCGCGTTGCGTCTATTTCATGACTCAATATTACCACACGCCATGCGCATGTCAAGGGGGTAACGATGGGAACTTCGCACGCCATTCGGGTATCCTGTACCCGTGGCGGGGCAATTCTCCTAAGGAGTCGGAAGTCATGGGTACCGGACAAAAGAAGCCCAGTTTCTTCGAAGGCCTGGAGTGGTATGAAATCGCTGTGTCGGTGCTTCCTCTTGGTCTCCTTGCCGTCGGAGGGGCCATCGGCGGAGCACTTGGCGGCGCGGCGTTTGCTGCCAATATTCAGACGTTCAAGAGTGAGATTCCAACGCCATTCAAGTACATCATGACTCTCGCGTCGCCGGTCGCCGCATTCTTGATATACGTTGCGATTGTCGCTGCGTTGGCGGCGGCATTCCCCGGATTGTTCAGCAAATAAGATGAAAACCTTGCCATTTGAATTCGCAATAGAGAACCATCCTCTAGCACCCTTGACGCTCTACAACGTCGGTGGGCCGGCGCGGCTTGCCCTGCTGCCGAGGTCCATCGGCGAGGCGCGCGAGGCCTATGAGTGGATGCGCACGCAAGACACGAAGCGGATCGTCTTGGGTGGTGGTTCCAATGTCCTCATCGACGACAACGGTTTCGACGGCATCGTCATGATCACAAGCCGGTTGACGGGTATCGACGATCTTGGCAACTGTCGCTGTAACGTCGAGTCCGGCGTCGTGCTGGACCGCGTCGTCAGCGGCATCATGATCCCAAACAACTACGCCATGGTCGGTGCACTCACCGGCATTCCCGGCACCGTGGGCGGCGCCATCTATATGAACGCCGGCACCGTCAACGGTTCCACCTGCATGCTCCTCGAATCCGTCGAAGTCATGACGCCCGCGGACGGCTACCAACTCGTGCCAATGTCCGATTCGTTGTACAGCTATCGTGGCCAGACGTTTTGTCCGCGCGGCGGATTGATTCTCAGCGGCCTGTTTCGCTTTGAACCCGCAGCCGAAGATCAACGCGCCATCTACGACCGTTACATCCAACGTCGCAAAGAAAAGCAGCCCCAGGGCAAATGCTGCGGCAGCGTATTCAAGAATCCCAACGGCGACCACGCCGGTCGCCTCATCGAAGCCTGCGGCTTGAAGGGCACGCGTCTCGGTGGCGCGCTCATCAGCCCCATGCACGCCAACTTCATCATGAACGACGATAACGCCACCAGCGCCGACATCCTTGCCCTCATTGCCCTCGTAAAGAAGGCCGTTCGCGACAGGTTTGGCGTGGAGTTGGAAGAAGAAGTAGTGTACATCGGCTGATGTTGCGTTTCGTATCCAGTAACGCTTTGACGTCAATTCGCTATAATGCGTTCATGAAGACCGCACTCAAACGCGCTACACTTTATCTCGACAGCGAAATCCACAAAACCCTTCGAGTTAAGGCAGCGGAGACTGACCGTACCCTGTCAGATCTGGTCAACGAGTCTGTGAAATATCGTCTCGCGGAAGACAATGAGGATCTTGCCGCATTTGAAGAAAGGGCTGCCGAACCCAACCTCACCTTTGAAAGGGTCCTCAAGGATTTAAAGCGGCGTGGCAGCATATGACGCACTGATCAAGCCTACAGCCGTCAAGGGAATTGGGAACATCGGAGCAAACACATGAAGAAAGCCTCTCGCCTCGTTTGGATGTGTTTCTTCCTTTCCTACTTCCTGCTTTTATCAGCACACTCGGCGGAACAGACGGACACGGTCAAGCCCGAACCCAATTTCTACCTGGGTGTCGACCACCGCGCATCCAATACTCCCAACTATGTCTTTGGGGACTATCCCCTCGATATCGGAAATGTGTGGACCTACAAGAACATATACAAGTCCGAGATACATGGGACCGATGCGATTATCACCGTGACATGGACCTCCGAAATCACCATCCGTGAGCGTGTCGAGATTGCCGAGGGCACGATGATTCTTCGTGACTTTGCCGTGCGCGATATGACCTACGACTACCCCAAAGACATCAACGATGAAGACGTTCGCTGGTTCAAAGAAAACATCGGCGATCCGGAAGCCATTCACCTCCTCATCTTTAAGAGCAGATACGTCATCGAAGTGCCAGAATGGGGCTGGGACAACGCGGCGAATACGCTAACGCCAGAGTTTCGGGAGAGGATGACTCAACCCGATAACCCCTACGATGGGGATGACTTGACCTACCTCGCAGCGGGTAAGTTACCGACCTACCCCACGGGGTGCGGCGCCGACATGTTCGAGGAAACTGAAGACATAGATGTCCCGTTTGGACATATAGAGAAGGCCACTTGCATCGTCCATCAATACACCAACGGCGCTCCCCGCAAGTGGTTTAAGGAGGGCATTGGATTCGTCAAAGAGAGCTTTCGTCACAGCGGCAGCTACTTTGAAAGAGAATCGGTGCTCACGCAATTCAAATCGGGGAAACCAGGAGCAGCAAGAGACGGCCACGCCACAAAACGGGCGGAGTCCAGTTTAAATAGGGGGAAGTCTCCTTAATTTCCGACTCATTTGATGCACCGCACCTCACTCGGGGGTGGTTAAGCTTAACGGTCAGTAATGCGTCGAGTACTGTGAGTTCGAGTACTCAAGAAGGACAGGAAATGGAAGTAATCTCACAAGAGGTGCTGGACTCGACCCATCTGGAACCGAGTCAATTGACTGGCGTGAGAAGTCGTTATATCGCGCTCGATTCCAGCGTCGAGACTGCGGAGCTGGATGCTGAACGGCAATGGTTCTATGCATTGTCGGCGAGATACTTGCAGTTGTGCTACGGTGACGGTGAGCCGGATTACACGGGATCAATAGGAGAACCTCAATGACTCTTCGGTTTAATCGTCGCGCGTTTCTTCAATCGGGCGCGGCGTGCGCGGCGGGGGCCGTGGCACCACGATATGCTTTTGCGCAAGCCGCAACGTCCGTGCCCAGATCCACCCACGTCTCCGGCCTCCGCGCCGACGCGGTCATCATCGGCGGCGGACTGGGCGGGTGCGCGGCGGCGTTGTCGCTGTTGATGCGTGGGCGGTCGGTCATCATGACGGAAGAGACCAATTGGATTGGCGGTCAGGTGACGACGCAGGCCGTGCCGCCGGACGAGAACAAGTGGATTGAGACGACGGGCGGCACGCGCCTGTATCTCGAATACCGCCGCCGCGTGCGCGAATACTACAAACGCAACTACCCGCTCACCGACGCCGCGCGCGCCGTGGAGAATCTCAACCCCGGCAATGGCAACGTCTCGCGCTT
>JBHEKO010000193.1:0-6021 GCA_041859475.1 Candidatus Hydrogenedentales bacterium | reverse complement strand
CGAGGGAATGTCGATGCAGCAGACTTCGCCGAGACCCGAAAGCATGTACAGGCTGTCGCCTTCGATGGTCGGCGTGGTGCGAGGGCCCGGCGCTTGTGCGTCGGTCGTCTCCGGTCCCAGCGGTATCGTGCGTTCGATGGCGCCGTCAAGGGAGATAACGAAGATACCCGCGGTGGCCTCGTCGATCATGCCGGGTACGTAGATCTTTCCGCCCGTCACGGACGGCGACGAATACCCTTTGCCCAATCCCTTCACCGTCCACAGCAACGGCGGACCGTTTTCAGGCCACGTCTTCAGCAGACCTTGTTCGTCAAACCGCCCGTCGCGATGCGGTCCCCGAAACTGAGGCGACTCGCCCGCCACGGCCACGCTCGATACCAACACACACGCCAAAACCGTCATCAGCAACGCGCGCATTTCGCAAAACCTCTCTTTCTCAAGTGACACGTGGATCACCTCATTGCCAGGATGTCATCTACTTGGTCGCGGCATCTTGGCTAAATGCAGGGGAAAATTCCAATCCTTCGACGGGGCGTCCCTGCGTGTCGGTGAAGCGCATGCAAAGGCCCCACATACCGGCGCGGTTATACACTTTGGCTTGGACGCGCGACGTGCCCGCGGGCAGTTTCACCGGGAGGATGTACTTGTCGTAGTCGAGGCCGCCGGAGTTCTCGAAGCGAAACACCTCTTTGCCGTTCACCGTGACGCTGGTGTCATCGTCCGAGCAGAGCCGCATCTGAACGGTTTGTTCCGTGGCGCTCGTAACGTCGAAGAACGCATAGGCAAGGCAGTTCTTCAGGGGACCGTAGATATCCGAGATCCCCAAGGTGCCGCTCGTGGTCTCGCGCACGCGCCAACCCGCCATCCCGTCCTTCACCGGATAGACGCCGTTCACGTCAATCCCCTGATCCGGGGGAAACGTCGATTCGAGCCTCTTGCCGTCCGCGTCCTCGAAGGGGGCGGCCACATACCAAGCTGGCACGTATCCGTGCAAAGGCTGCGGGTCCACCCAATGCCCCTGCGGCTGAAGCCGCTTCTGCTGCATCGAAGCCGTCTCGGGACGAACGGTCAGCCCGCCGGTGTCGCGGATCTCGCGATGGGCGTCCGTGATGGTTGTATGCAAAACGCCGAGGTCCGCCCATCCCGGGAGGTCGGCCCCCGCGTAGCAGATGAACGAAACCAGGCCGCACGCCCCTTCGCGCACGAAATCTTCCAATTGTTCACGGAGCTGTTCGGGCGTGGGCACACCCTGGCCCGTCTTCGCGATGGTGCCGTCGAAGGCCTGATAGATGCCCACGAACGGGATGCCGGGCACTTTCCGGCGCGCGGCGGACATCATGTGCTGCACCTCAAGCGCGGTCCGCTCGCGGTCGTAGCTCTTCGTGCTCACGGGATACCAGTAGATGAACATGATGTCGCAAACACCCGGTGCGAGATTCGCCACGGAACCCGCGTCGCCAAAACCGGCGCACACCGGACGGCTGGGATCGAGATCGGTCTCTTTGATCGTCTTGTACATGGCGCGCAAGCCCGACAAGGCATCCCCGGGACTGTCGTCGAGGACGTAGTATCCGAAGAGGTTTGGCGAATTCTTGATCCGCTCCACCTCGGCCCTGCACGCCTCTGGCCAAAACAAGATTATCCCTTCCCGGTGCGGCGCCGCCTTCGTTCCGTCGACGCCCCGCTCGCAGCCGGTAAGCTCGGTGTCCGTCATTGTCTCGTAACGGATGAGTTCATCATCAACCTGGATGACATGAGAGTTCTGTTCCGGGCGTCCACTGGCGAACGAGAGCGGAATATTCTTCTGGTCCGCCGTAATAGGCTCGCGCAATCGAACGCCGTGGTACAGGAAGGCCGTCATGTGGGGCAGAATCTTGATGCCATTTTCCAGACAAAACGCCCCCTCCGGCGTCTTGGGATCCAACAGCTTGTCCCCGCTGAGGACCACATTCATCCCGGCGTCCTTGACCTTCTGCAAGTCCTCGACCCTTTCCGCGCCGTACGTGCCCAGAATAGGCTTGCCATCCACGGTCCAACGCGTCTCGTGCAGTTTGATGAGCTCGCCCTTTTCCGCGGCCCCGTCCGCGGCGAAAGACACAGCTCCCGCAACGAAGCAGAGCGCCAGTATCGAAACGATGCGCGGACCGAACATACGAGTACGCATGACTGCTTTCTCCCCCTGTCCAGATGTTGATCGAGCGGACCACTCAGGTAGGCTCCCCTCGCCGAAAGAGTAGCACAGCAGCCAGAAGGACATCAGCATCTCGTTGACACTGCGACTGTCTTCATCGCCATTACCAAGAGCCTGCTTGCAGAATCTTTTTGACGCGGCCAGCTAGTTTTCTTAAGCCCTCGCTCCCATATGGCTTATAAGTTCCATAGGTCCTATAAGTCGTATAGGTCCTATAGAGTTTTTCTTCTGTACTTCTCTATTTTTTGCGTAAATGTTGCGGGAACCTCATGCGCCTTCGCGCGCTTACTCGCGCGTGGTGAATTCGTCGAGATTCAGCACGACGCGCGCGACAGCCATATACGCCGCGGCCTCCGCGGGATTGGCCCCCTCGGGGCAGTAGGCGCCTGCCGCTTGCGTGGCGGACTCCGGATTCTGCTCAAAGGCAGTCCGCTGATCAATCAGCAGTTTCTCGAGCTCGCCCAGTTCCGATGCGGACGGTTCGCGGGACAGGCATACCCTGAATGCAAAGCGCAGCCGTTGGTTGGACTCGCTTCCCCCTTGCGTGAGGATTCGCTTGCTCAGGGCTTGGGCGCACTCGTTGAACACAGGATCGTTGAGCAAGGTGAGCGCCTGAAGCGGTGTGTTGGATCGGGAGCGCCGGATGCACGTCACGTTGGAATCGGGGCAATCGAAGGTCATCAGCATGGGGTAGGGCACGGTGCGTTGAAACAGGATGTAGAGTCCGCGCCGGTACTTGTCCGCTCCCTGGCTTTCCGGCCATTGGACGGACCCGGCATAGCCCAGTTCCGCAACGCCCTTGGGCAGCGGCGGGCGCACGCTGGGGCCGCCAATCGCGGGATTAAGCAGTCCGCCCGCGGCGAGGAACAGATCGCGGTTGATCTCGGCTTCGTTGCGGAACCGGCCTTGCCGCGCCAGCAACACGTTGAGCGGGTCGCGGTCGATCAGGTCTTCGCGCACGTTCGACGATTGGCGATAGGCCGCGGAGGTGACCATGAGACGGATCATGTCCTTCATGCTCCAGCCGCGCGCCATGAATTCCGTCGCGAGCCAATCGAGTAATTCCGGGTGCGAGGGGAGTTCGCCGCGCGTCCCGAAATCGTTGCTCGTGAACACGAGCCCGCGCCCGAACAGATGGTCCCACATGCGGTTGACGGTCACACGCGCCGTGAGCGGGTTACCCGGATCGATAAGCCAGCGCGCGAGGTCGAGCCGGTCGGGCTTTTCGCCACGCGGTTTCAACGGCGGCATCGCGGAGAGGGTGTTGGCCTGCACTTCGTCGCCGGGGCGCATGAAATCGCCGCGAACATGAATGTGCGTCTTGGGCGGCTCGGGATTCTCCGCGAGGGTTTGCGCCTGCGTCGCAGGGGGCTGCGGGGTGGCTTTGATGTGCGCATCGAGCGACGCCTTCAACTCGCGCATCGCCGGATCGAGCGCGCCGTAGTAGTCGAGCAATTGCGATCTCTGCGCTTCCGTTCGTTGGTCGGGCGCGGTCTTCAACGCGATGCGGATTGCGTCGGGGATCTGGAGCACGGGACGCGGACTGCGCGTGGCGGAGATACGGAACCGGCCGGCGGTGTAGTTCTCCATATACTGGTGATCGAGCGTGACGGTGAAGACCGTTCCCTCGGCGAATCCCGCATCGTTGACCGTCGTGAACACGGCGGATTGATCGACACTGACGCCGTCGCGCGGGGCAATGGCCCAGCCCGTCTTTCGGTTGCCGTCGATAGCACCGGACACGGCGTAGCCGTCTTGCGAATGCGCCGCGATTGCTTGCGAAAAGGGGATAGGCTCCGTGGTGCCGGGGTCTTTCGGACGCGCGGCCTTGACGGCAAATTCGGTGAGCACGAGATTGCCGTCCGCGGCGCGGCCCGGTCCGTTCTTGGGCAGCGACGGATCGACAAGCGTCTCAAGCCGGAACGCGGTGATGCCGGTGAGATCGGTCGCGAAGTTGACGGTGTAGGTGTCGCGCGGCGATTGCTGTCCGCTCACGAGGATCGAATTGTCTTCCAGCTTCGTCAACGTCGCGCCGCCCGTCGAGATGAAGCCAGCGGGACTCAGCGTCTGCCATTCGGGATCGGTCAGGTCCTGTTGCGCGGCCCACGCGGCGAGTTTCGTCTCCAGCTCGGGTTTGTAGGCGTCGATGCCCTTCTGCAATTCCGCCTGCCGCGCTTCGTGCGTGGCCTTGGCCTGCTTGTACGCCTCGACCTCGGGGTCAAGCGGCGCGGGGATATCCTTCTCCAAACCGGTATTGAAGAACGCGTAGAGCTGGTAATAGTCCTTCTGTGAAATCGGGTCGTACTTGTGCGAATGGCACTGCGCGCACGCCACAGTCAATCCGAGAAACACCGCGCCGGTCGTGTTCGTGCGGTCGACGACCTGTTCGACGCGAAACTGTTCCGGATCGACCCCACCTTCTTTGTTCGTGAGCGTGTTGCGGTGAAATCCTGTCGCGACCTTGTCCTCCACCGTCGAACCGGGCACGAGATCTCCGGCGAGTTGGAGGATCGTGAACTGGTCGAAGGGCAGGTCGCGGTTCAACGCATCGATGACCCAATTGCGGTAGCGCCACGCATACGGGCGGACGGTGTCCTTCTCGAACCCGTCGCTGTCGGCATAGCGCGCTGCGTCCAGCCAATGGCGTCCCCAGCGCTCGCCGAAGTGAGGCGACGCGAGCAGGCGATTCACGAGCGACTCGTAGGCATACGGAGACGCGTCGTTCACAAACGCGTCCACTTCTTCCGGCAACGGCGGCAACCCGACGAGGTCGAGACTCAAGCGGCGAATGAGCGTGTAGCGGTCGGCCTCGGGCGAGGGGGCGATGCCATCTTTCTCAAGACGCGCCAGCACGAATGCGTCGATGGGATTCCGCACCCACGCCGCATTCTGCACGGCGGGGGGATCGACGCGTACCGGCGACTTGAATGCCCAATGATCCGACTTGGGCGCAGTGTCTTGCGCGGCGGGGGCGTCCGGCCACACGGCCCCCGCATCGATCCACGTCGTGACGAGCGCGATCTGTTCCGTGGACAACGGGTCGCCGGACGGGGGCATCACCTTGCCCGGCTCCGCGCCGGTAATCATCGCAACAAGCTTGCTGTGGGATGCATCCCTGGGGACAATCACCGCTCCCGAATCGCCTCCGCGTAGCGCGTCCGCCTTGACGTCGAGGCGGAGACCGGCCTTCTGCTTTTCCGCACCGTGGCATGCAAAGCAGCGCGCCGCGAGGATGGGGTGGATGTCTTTCTCGAAGTCGATGGTGGACGGGGTGGATGAAGTAGACGGCGTGGACTCAATGGACGCGGGAGGAGCAGGAACCTCCGTTGAGGCATCCGGTAGGGCAGGCGCAACTTCCGCCGCCCACGCAGACCCCGCCACAAACACGCAAAGACAACAGAAGAATAGGCGTTTCATAAGGACACCTTCTGTGTGCAGCTTCCGACCAGGAACCTTGGCTTTATGCTATCACAAAGAGCGTGTGGGAAGTTCTGGAATTCCGGTGCCGAACGGCTTGCGGAATGGAAGGCGAATGTCGAAATAGGTATTTCGCCAGACTTTGGTCCGAATAGGATCTACCGACTTTGTGGCGGAGGGACTCGAATGTACTGTGAGCCTCGACTCGTGCCGCGCTTCACCGCGCGAAGATCAGGCTCCCATGTTCGGACTTCTTCGCGGTCGACGTGAACGCCCACGTGGAGCGTTCGTTGACCACGTTCCTGCGGTTGCGGGTGCAGTCGAGCGTCCAGTCGGCGGAGCCGGGCGCCTTGACGCCGAGGGTTGCGAATGGGATGGCAATTTCGGCGACCCAGCCGGTTTGGTACAGCTTC
>JBHEKO010000652.1:0-14881 GCA_041859475.1 Candidatus Hydrogenedentales bacterium | reverse complement strand
TCGTCCTGTGCGCACACTATGTGCGGTGTGCGGGGCGAGTATACCATTTACCCCCCTGCAAACAAAAGAAGTCCTCGCAATCCAGAAAATGGGCCCAGTTGCGGGGGTCCTTTGGTGGACTGGAAGATGGGGGCCAGCGCCTTGGTCTTCGGCTCCGTATGCCCCTCCCGGACGCCGAACCTACAGGAAAACGGCGATGTTGCAGACAGGGTTTCCAGTCGAATCGCGCTTCTGCGGACTTTAAGCCCCTTTCTGGCGCCTGCAATGCCAGGAGCGTTGCAGAAGGCCTATCGGTTTTCGCAAAGTGTGAAAAACAAGAAAATGCAACTGCTCGGCGCGCAGCCCTACACCCGCGACGAACTCCCGCGAATAGACCTGCGAGGTGCATGGATAGGAGAACCGAGTGCAACAAAACACACCTTATATATAGGAAGTAATACTCGAGGGCAAAGCCATGACTCTGCATTCCCGTTCACAATATCGCTCCGCCTGGAATCCAACCCCCAAACCCGCGCGAGGCACTCCCCTTGAATCGTCAAATTACGGGGGGGTGATCACCCCCCTCAGGCACGGGCTCGGGAGCCCGCAGGACAGGGAGGCGAGCGCAGACCACCCCTTGAATCGTCAAAACAACCCAGGCCCCCCCGTGCATTGCCAGAACAACGTGGATACCGACGTTGACGACGCACGCCCAAGGCGATGCACTACGCCGGTTGCCGTGACGAAGTCCTGGACAATGCACGGAAAACTGGCACTCGGGACGGGGGGAGGAGCACAATGGAAAGTAGTGGAGCAGGGGTCGCGTACACCTCGACTCAACCGACGGGGGACCGGCGAAAGTGAGTGTGAAGATCGGAACGAGGGTGTCGAACCACGGTGTGGTTGTGTCGGTGCGCGGAAGTGTCGTGGATGTTCGCTTCGATGATCATTTGCCGCCCATCTATTCGGTGCTGCGCGCGGGTGATGAAGGGCGTATCATCATAGAGGTCTTGGTGCAGCGCGATGCGCAGCACGTGCGCGGGATTGCGCTGACGCCTACGCAAGGCCTTGCTCGTGGCATGATGGTGGAGGACACAGGCGGGCCCTTAAAAGCTCCGGTGGGCAAGGGCATTCTCTCGCGAATGTTCGACGTGTTCGGAAACACCATCGACCGCGAGGCTGAGTTGTCCGATGTCCAATGGCGCTCGGTGCATCAATCTCCGCCGCCGCTGTCCCGGCGTTCCACCAAATCGGAAATCTTCGAAACGGGCATCAAAGTCATCGACGTGCTTGTACCGCTGGAGAGCGGCGGCAAGGCTGGACTTTTCGGCGGCGCAGGGGTGGGCAAGACCGTCCTGCTCACCGAGATGATCCACAACATGATCGAGCATCAAGAGGGCGTGAGCATCTTCTGTGGTATCGGCGAACGATGCCGCGAAGGCGAAGAACTCTACCGCGAGATGAGAGATGCAGGCGTCTTGCCGAATATGGTGATGGTTTTCGGACAGATGAACGAGCCTCCAGGCAGCCGATTCCGGGTCGGGCATGCGGCGCTCACCATGGCGGAGTATTTTCGGGATGACGAGCATCGGGACGTCCTGCTGCTCATCGACAATATCTTCCGCTTCATTCAAGCGGGATCGGAAGTCTCGGGCCTGATGGGGCAGATGCCGTCGCGGTTGGGCTATCAGCCCACGATGGGCACCGAACTCTCGGGGTTGGAAGAACGTATTGCCAACACCGATACGGGCGCTATTACCTCAATTCAGGCGGTCTTTGTACCTGCGGATGACTTCACCGATCCCGCGGCGGTACACACCTTCTCGCATCTCTCCGCCTCTATTGTGCTCTCGCGAAAGCGGACCAGCGAGGGGCTATACCCGGCCATTGACCCGCTGCAATCCAGCTCCAAGATGGCCACGCCGGGCATCGTCGGTGAGCGGCACTATACCTTGGCGCAAGAAATCCGCCGGACGCTGGCGCAATACGAGCAGCTTAAGGATATCATTGCCATGCTCGGTCTGGAGCAGCTTTCGCCGGAGGACCGCAACGTCGTCGCCCGTGCGCGCAGGTTGGAGCGCTTTCTCACCCAGCCCTTTTTCACGACCGAACAGTTTACCGGCCTGAAAGGAAAGCTCGTCAGTCTGAAAGATGCGTTGGACGGTTGTGAGCGAATCTTGCGCGATGAATTCAAAGACTACCCTGAAAGCGCGCTCTACATGATCGGGACGATTGACGAGGCGAAAGCGAAAGTCAAATCCGGTCAGTCCGCGGCGTCGACAGGATCTCATCCGGAGGCCGAGCATGCCGTCCGCACTCATGAGTCTTAAGGTACTCCTGCCATTCCAGGTGTATGCCGAAAAGGCGGGCGTGTCGCGCATTGTGGCGGAGATGCGCGAGGGGTCGTTTGGACTTTTGCCGCACCGGCTCGACTGTGTTGCCGCGCTCGCGCCAGGTATTTTGACCTACGAAACCGAGGCGGACGGCGAGGTTTTTGTGGCCGTTGATGAGGGGGTGTTGGTCAAGACGGGCATGGACGTGCTGGTTTCTGTGCGCCGGGCGATAGGTGGAACGGACCTTGACCAGTTGCGCAATACCGTGGAAAGGGAGTTTCTCACCTTGGACGAGCACGAAAAAAGCGTGCGCTCGGTGATGGCAAAATTGGAGACAGGGCTTATTCGTCGCTTTGCGAGGCTTCAAAATGAGTGACGAGAAACCTCGAAAGGCCTCGAAGAGCGAACCGACCTTGGCCCAACAGGTGGGTGCGAAGGCGAGGCGCAAGCTGAAAGCGCGGCGCAATGCCGTACCGGGTGTTTGGTTTGGCTTGGGAATGATGGGCCTTATCGGCTGGGCGGTGGTCGTGCCCACGCTGCTGGGAGTCGCTATTGGTCATTGGTTGGATAGCTATTATCCGGGCGAGCATTCCTGGACGCTCGCGCTGTTGGTGGCCGGTCTCACCCTCGGGTGCTTCAATGCGTGGCGGTGGGTCGCCAAAGAAGAAAAGGAAATACGGGAAGACCAGGAGGACGGCGATGAATAGCGCTTTGGTATTGACGTTGGCCTGGCTGGCAGGGGGAGTGCTCGGCACGCTCTTCTTTGGCGGTCTTTGGTGGACGATCAACAAAGGCGTCTCGTCCAAGAATCCTGCACTCTGGTTTTTTGTCAGCTTGCTGCTGCGAATGTCCATGGTCCTGGCAGGGTTTTACTTCGTCTCCGGAGGGCATTGGCAACGCTTGCTCGCGTGTCTCCTCGGATTTGTTATGGCACGCGTAGTCCTGACGCGACTGCTCCGGCCAACAAGCGGGTGTCAATCTCGCCCGGCACAGGAGGCCAGCGATGCACCTTAGCCCCGACGAAGTTGTCTTCTGGCAGTACGGCTTTTTCAAGCTCAACGCCACCATCTTGTTTACGTGGATTCTGATGATCGTACTGGCCACCGGTTCGATACTTATCACGCGAAAGCTCTCCACGGATTTGAAGCGTTCTCGCTGGCAGAATTTCTTGGAGATCATTGTCACCTCCATCGAGAAGCAGATCGAGGATATCGGGCTGAGTCAGCCACGGATGTATCTCGGCTTTTTGGGGACGCTGTTCTTGTTTGTCGGCGGGGCAACCCTCGGCACCATAGTCCCGTACTTCGAGCCGCCGACAGGTTCGCTCTCGACCACCGCGGCGCTTGCGCTGAGCGTGTTTGTGGCTGTTCCGTATTTTGGCATCGTCGATCAAGGCGTAATCGGCTACCTCAAGTCTTACTTCGAGCCAACGTTTATCATGCTGCCGTTCAATATCATCAGCGAACTCTCGCGCACGTTGGCCTTGGCGGTCCGCCTGTTCGGCAACATGATGAGCGGAGCGATGATCATCGCCATTCTGCTAACCATCACGCCGTTCATCTTTCCGGTCGTCATGACGGTACTCGGTCTGCTCACCGGCATGGTGCAGGCATACATATTCAGTATTCTGGCCGCGGTTTACATTGCGGCGGCCACGCACACCCGCAAACCCAAGCATGAGCAAGCCCCTGAAACGTGAACCACGACAAACCAACAAAAGGAAGCACCTATGGATAGCATGACCTTCATCGCACTAGCGTCAATCATCACGGCGGGCTTCGCCACCACCGTAGGGTGTATGTGCCCCGCGTTGGCCGAAGGCCGGTCGGTCGTGTCGGCTCTCACATCGCTGGCGCAGCAACCCGACGCCTCCGGCACCATCACCCGAACCCTGTTTGTAGGGTTGGCCATGATCGAGTCCATGGCCATTTATTGCTTCGTCGTCTCGATGATTCTCATCTTCGCCAACCCATTCTGGAATCACGTCATCGAACAAACCGCGGGAAAGTAGCCCATGCCCATCGATTGGTTCACCGTCGGCGCGCAAGCGCTCAACTTCGCCATCCTGGTGTGGTTGCTGAAGCGCTTTCTCTACAAGCCCATTCTCAACGCCATTGACGCGCGAGAGAACCGGATCGCCGCGCAACTCGCGGACGCCGCCGCGAAAGAGGCCGAAGCCCAGCGGGAGCGAGACGAGTTTCAGCGAAAGAACGAGGAGATAGACCAGCAACGCGACGGACTCCTGGCTAAGGCAAGCCAAGAAGCAGAGTCCGAGCGTCAACGGCTTTTCGAAGAAGCGCGGAAGGCTGCCGACGCTATGAGCGCCAAGCGCCAAGAAGCATTGAGAAACGATGCCCACAACTTGAATCGCGCCATCAGTCTCCGGACTCAGAAAGAAGTATTTGCCATCGCGCGCAAGGCACTTACGGATCTTGCCGCGACGAGCGTGGAAGAGCGCATGGGCGACGTTTTCATTCGCCGCTTGCAGGAGATGGACGACGCGTCAAAGACGGTATTCGCCGATGCGCTCAGGACAGCGACCGAGCCTGCGATCGTGCGAAGCGCGTTTGACCTGCCTGCGCAACAACGAACAGCGATACAAGAGGCAATTGGTAAAGCTTTTGCGATGAGGATCGACATCCGGTTCGAGACTGCGCCCGATTTGGTCAGCGGTATTGAACTCTCCTCGAATGGACAGAAGATTGCCTGGAGCATCGCGGAGTATCTCGTCTCGCTGGAAAAGGACGTCGGCGAACTGCTGAACAAGCAAGGCAAATCCGAGCCAAAACCCATCTCCGAAGGGCAGTCATGAGCAGCGTGTCCGAAAGTCTGCAGAGCGTTCTCGACAGCACGTTTGCTGGATTGAGCGAAGCCCGCGAGAACTTCGCGCCGCACTTAACCTTGCGCGAGGTTGGCACGGTCACCAACGTTTCCGCCGGTATTGCCAAGGTCTCCGGTCTGGCGGGCGTGGGCTTTGAGGAACTGGTGAAGTTTCCCGGCGACGTGTTTGGTATCGCGTTTAACGTGGACGAGGACGAGGTCGGCGTCGTGTTGCTCGGCCAATACTGGCGTCTGCATGCAGGTGATGAAGTCGAACGCACGGGCCGGGTCATGGACGTGGCAGTGGGCAACGATTTGCTGGGACGCGTCATTGACCCGCTCGGCTCTCCGCTGGATGGCCAGGGGCCTGTGTCCGCTGTCGAGCGCCTGCCTATCGAACGTCCCGCGGCCCCCATCATGGACCGTGCGCCGGTAACCGTCCCCCTCCAGACCGGCCTCAAAGTCGTGGATGCGCTCATTCCGATCGGGCGCGGGCAGCGCGAATTGATCTTGGGCGACCGGCAGACCGGCAAGACCGCCATCGCGCTCGACACGATCCTCAATCAACGGGATCAAAACACAGTGTGCGTGTATTGCGCCATAGGCCAGCGCGCATCCTCTGTTGCGAAAGCCGTGGCCGTCCTGCGGGAAAAGGGTGCGATGGAATATACCGTCGTTGTCGTCACGGAAGGCAACGACCCGCCCGGACTCGCCTACATCGCTCCATACGCCGCGACGAGTATCGCGGAACATTTCATGGAAGCGGGCCGCGACGTACTGATTGTCTACGACGACCTTACGCAGCACGCCCGCGCCTTTCGCGAGCTTTCTCTCTTGCTCCGGCGCCCACCCGGTCGCGAGGCTTTCCCCGGCGATATCTTTTATGTCCATTCGCGGTTGCTGGAGCGAGCCACGCATCTGGGAGCGGAAAGAGGGGGCGGCTCGCTCACCGCGCTGCCCATCATCGAGACCGAGGCCCAGAACATGTCGGCCTACATTCCGACGAACCTGATTTCGATCACGGATGGCCAGATCTACATTTCGCCCTCGCTCTTTGAATTGGGCGTGTTGCCTGCGGTTGATGTGGGCAAATCCGTTTCGCGTGTCGGCGGGAAGGCGCAGCGCGCGTCCTATCGGGCGGCAACGGGCGACCTCAAGCTCGCCTACGCGCAATTCGAGGAGCTTGAGACCTTTGCGCGGTTCGGCGCCCGGCTGGATGATGACACGCGCATTGTCATTGAACATGGCCGGCGAATCCGAGCCTGTCTGAAACAGCCGGAATACAGCCCCGTACCCGTGCCCGAACAGATCGCCATTCTACTTGCGTTGACCGCTGGGCTCTTTGACGCAGTGCCGCTTGAGCGGATGACGGAGGCCGAGCGCGTCGTGCGCGAGGCGGCGGCCAATATCCCGGCGGAGGTGCGAGCGCGATTTGAAACCGCCGCCAAGCTGAGTGATGAGGACCGGACAACCATCATCGAAATCGCTCGAAAATCGCTGGCGCGCTTTCAACCCAAGCCGGAAGCCAATTCCGAAGTCCAGTCCAAGGCTACGCCGGCGCTCAAGGACATGTCATGAGCGACACGCTGGAGAGTTTGCGCCGGAAGATCGGCAGTGCGGGTGATCTCCAATCCGTCGTCCGTACGATGAAAGCCCTGGCCGCATCCAGTATCGGACAATACGAGAAATCGGTCCGCGCTTTGGCCGATTACTATCGGACAGTGGAACTGGGGTTGAGCGTGTGCTTTCGCGAGAGCGAACCTGTGTCCTTGACGGTGGAAGAGGAAAGACAGGCCAACAAGGGACCAATCACCGCTATCGTGTTTGGTACCGATCAGGGCCTTGTGGGCCAGTTTAATGAGGTGGTGGTCGACCACGTGGTGAACGCCCTTCGGGATATGCCCGGAACCCCTCAAGTATGGGCCGTCGGCGAGCGTGCGTATGCGCGTCTGGCGGACGCGGGTTTGCCAATGATGGGACTCTTCGAGGTGCCGAATTCCGTGAAGGCTATTGCGCCCCTTGTGGGGCACATTCAGGTCGCGAGTGAGGCGCGGCGGGCCAATGACGAGTATCCGCGAGTTTACGTCTACCATAACCGGCCGTGCCCGGGGGCGCTCTATGAGCCTGTTGGACAGCGGCTGTTGCCGCTCGATGCGCAGTGGCAAAGCGCTCTGGCCGAGATTCGCTGGCCAACCAACAACCTGCCCGAGGTCATGCGTAGCGGTACCACCCCGCGAGCGCTTATTCGAGAATATCTCTTCATTTCGCTGTTCCGGGCCTGTGCCGAATCCCTCGCGACGGAGAACGCGAGCCGCTTGGCCGCCATGGAGCGGGCAGACAGAAACATCGACGATTTGCTGGAGAACCTCCGCGGCGCATACAACCGCCTGCGCCAGGACTCCATTGATGAAGAGCTGTTTGACGTGCTTTCCGGGTATGAAGCATTGCCAACCTAGACCAGCGTGGAGGTCATGGTATCCCGACAAAGTTCAAGGTGTGAAATCTTCGTAGCCCATTGAAAATTGGATAGTTACGCGCCTTCGCCGGTTGACGCCGACATTCTCCCTGTGCTAGGCTTTGACGTTGTCGAAGCTGTCCACTGTAGCCGGTGGCGGTGATACAGGAGTACCCATGCGAGCCATTGAGGAACATGTAGTTCCCAGGGCGCAAAAAACGGCGCCCGAGGTCTTGGTTATAGGCGGGGGAAAAGGCGGAGTGGGGAAGACCTGCTTCGCGGTTAATCTCGCTGTCGAAGTTGCTCGAAAGGGGTGGCGGGTCATTCTCGTCGACGCCGATCTGACCTGTTCGAACGTCGAGACGGTCTTGGGTACGCGCTCGGAAATCCGCTTGGATGAGTTCTTCTACCAGAAGGGCGCAAAGAATATCCAAGCGGTCGTGGCCGAGACGCAATACGAGAATCTGCGCATCATCCCCGGTACTTCCGGGCTGATCGATGTTGCCAATCCCAAGTATCAGCAGAAGCAGGCCTTCATCCGTGAATTGAATACCCTTGAGGCCGACCTTGTCATTGTCGACCTCGATGCGGGCGCCCATTTGAGCACGCTGGATTTCTTTCTGATTACGGACACCAACGGAATCTTGGTGATCACGCCTGAGAAGACCAGCATCGATAACGCATTCAAGTTCATTCGCGCCGCGCTCTATCGCAAGATCGAGCGGTTTTATCAGAGTCCCGACTTGGCGGTGCTGTTGAAGAGGAACGAGAGCCTGCGCGATTTTGTCGAGAGCATCCGCACGTCCGATTTGTTCGAGGATAGCGTGCGGAAGAAGATTTGCGGTGAGATTGTCGCGATCGCGCGGACCTTGACGCCGAGGGTGGTGGTCAATCGCGCGCGCAATTCTTACGAAGCGCAGATTGCCGCGAATATTCTCGCGCGCATGGCACGGCAGCAACTTATGGTGGAATGCGAGAATCTCGGGTTCCTCTACTTCGATAAATGCGTCCCCGAGGCCATCAACGCCGGGGCGCCCTTTGTGGTGAGTCACCCTAAGCAAAAGATATCGGCATGTGTGACCGATATCGCCAACCGACTTGGATACTTCTAGCCGTGTTAGATCGATCGGAACCGAAAAAGCAGTTCAATATCTTTGGCCGCTCCGGGGAAGAACAGAAGCCGGTCGCCGAAGAAGTCGAGGAAGGGGACGACACCTACGAGGCCCTTGCTAGGGCGTCCAAGCGGGAGTCCCTGATCGGCCGCATGAATCAAGCTTTCCAAGATGTACTCCAAACCAATCGCGGGCAGGGCAAGATGCGCGCGCCTGCCGAAGAAGCTGGCGACGACCCCAACGTAACCGCGGATGACCTTGCCATACGCCGTGCGCGCAACATCAAGTTGCATCGCATGGTCGTTCCCGAGGGGGTCATTATTGAGGGTTCCCTTTCCGGGGGATCGGAGTCGGAGATTGCCGGAAAAGTCGACGGCGACGTCACGGTCGACGGGCAGCTCTATTTGGCCGCCAGCGCCCTTGTCTCCGGGAACGTTCGGGCAACTTCCTGCCGTGTCGATGGCCTCGTCGAAGGCCGCGTCGAGTGCTCCGAGGATCTCGAATTGGGCAAGACCGGCCGGCTCAACGCCGACTGCGTGGGTGGCAAAGAAGTCAATATTGCGGGGCAAGTCTTTGGCAATGTTACCACCGGCGGCATTGTCCGGCTCTACACGACCGCCAAGCTGACTGGCAATATTCGTGCTCGCAGACTTGTTATAGAAGATGGTGCGCATTTCAACGGGCAGTGCACGATGCGCGCGCCTGCCCAGCGCGGAGATGCCAAACCACAGTAGCGAGGTTGGTGAGCATGCATTTGCCGATGATGATGTACGACCCGACGTTTCTGTTGATTATCCCCGGCTTGATCTTGAGCATGTGGGCCCAGTGGAAGGTTAAGTCCACCTATGCCACATATTCGCAGGTGGGCACCCGCTCTGGTATGACCGGCGCGGATGTGGCCCGTCTCATCCTCCGCGATGCGAATATCGGCTTGGTGTCGGACCCCAAGAACGCACGCGGCACCGTCGTAGGCTTGGAAGCAATTCCTGGCGACCTTACCGATCACTACGATCCGCGCGACCGCACCTTGCGCCTCTCCCAGGATGTCTATCATGGCCAGAGTGTTGCCGCATTGGGCATCGCCGCGCACGAAGTCGGCCATGCCATTCAACATGCCAACGCTTACTCGGCGCTCATGTGGCGTAGCGCCATCTATCCGATTTCGAGCATTTCGTCGACGCTCTCGTGGCCGCTTCTGCTCGGCGGTATATTCCTCGGAATCGGTCCGTTGCTGTACATTGGCATCATTCTGTTCTCCTTTGCCGTGTTGTTCACGTTGGTTACGCTTCCCGTGGAGTTCAACGCGAGCAGCCGCGCCCTGAAGGCGTTGGCGCACGGAGGCTATCTTGCCGAGGACGAGCTTCGTGGTGCGCGGAAGGTCTTGTCCGCCGCTGCGTGGACCTATGTCGCCGCGGCCGCCGTCGCCGTGCTCGAACTGGTGCGCTTGCTTCTAATTGCTCGCAACAGGAACTAGCCGTCGCCCAGAGTAAACTATCGTCCCCGCGGCCTATTTGGTTGCCGCGGGGACGTTTCAGTTACAATCGAGTCCTCATGAGTAGTCTGCGAATCTGCATTTGCCTGGCCCTGCTCCTTTCGTGGGCGTCGCCCGAGGCCTTCTGCGAAGAAGGTCAGAACAAGGGTGTCGTCCATGGCGAAGGCGCTTCCCCTGGTGCCGGACCCGCCGCTCGTGACTCCGCCATCCTCAACGCCCAAATAAACCTTGTCATGGAGCGCCTGGAGCAATTGATTCCGTCCCGCGATTTCTCTCTCTTTGCGAACATCCTGGAGAATGCGGCTGACTACTTCGAGTCGTATACGGTCGTCGCCGAAACACACCTGAACGATGCCACGCAAGTAGAGATCGAAGGACGCCTTCTGGACGCGCGCATTCTCGCCGATGCCGCTTCCGAGGCACTCGACCACTATGCCGTGCCGCCCTGTGTCGTGGTGGCGATTGCGGAGCAGGCCGCGGAGACGAATCCAGACGAGCCCAAGCGTCTTGGGGTTGCCGAGCGCAAGCTAGGTGACGCCATGCGTAAAGCGCGCTTCGATATTGTCGATGCCGACGCCTTGCACGAAGACCACTCGGACGAGGCAGTGTCCGCGATGGCGGAGCTGGCCCCCGAAGAAGTAGCCGCGATTGGGCGCCAGTATCGCGCTGACATCGCTCTGGTCGGCCGCGGCACCGTCAGCGCTGCGCCAACGCTTCCCGGCTCGAATCTCAACAAGATTACTTGCGACCTCAAGCTACGTGTGATTCGGACCATAGACGGTGCTGTGTTGTCCGAGCCGGCTACGCAGGCGATCGTCAATAGCGTCAACGTGGCCGAGGGCGCCAATCAGGCGCTTCAGGATGCAGCAGACAAGGTTCTTGGCCAGGTGCTTTCGGCTAGCGTGATTGGGATGCTCGATACACAGTCGGGGGATGCTGTCACCCTGACGATTGATGGATTGGGGCAGAAGGAGCGGCTTGACCCGATTGTCGCCATGCTGCAGAAGCTTCCCGGCGTAGACTCCGTGGAGACAGCGTATGCCTCCGCCGATTTAGCCAAGCTCAAGATTGCGTACTCCGGGCGCATTGGAAGACTTGTCGACCGGCTTGCCTCGGCCAAGTTCGAGGGGTTTCATCTGGACCCCCATACCGTCGTCAACCGTGCAATCATGGCATCCGTGAAGAATTAGCGCCTTGGGCGGCTCCGGCTTTCGCCCGGCTCTTCCGTGAATCCGCGTTGGCCCGAAAGAAACACGAAAGCCGTTGCAGCACGCTGTGCTCAACGGCTCTCGAAAAACGTCAGTGCAGGGGGAGACTAGGCGGACTTCGCCGCCATCTTGCGTCCCTTGACGGCTTTGACGAACTTGCCTGCCTTGATGAAGCGCACGCAGACGCGAACCCGTTTCACCGTCCCGTTTTCGTCGACAATACGAATGCGTTGAAGATTCGGACTCCAACGGCGCTTCGATATACCGGTTACATTTTGACCGATACCGCCGGACTTCTTCGCTTTACCGCGGCGAATTACCCGCTTGCCAACATGGGGTTTCTTACCGCTGTATTCACATACCCGTGACATGACAAACTCCCGATTTCGAACTCTAAGGCATACGCCAATATGCTGGGTCGCCTCTATTTACCTGGCAACTCGAAAGCGACAAAGTGTATCATACGTACAAAGCCGATGCAACAGCCATAACCCCGAGCAACTCATTAGACCATGCGCCCAGTTTCCTTCCCTCACCAAACGTCGCGGAATCGTGCCCCTCGCCGCCCTTGGGCGCTGCTCTTGGCGCTCCCGTGCCTGCTGGCCGGCTGCGCCACGCTTGGGCAGCGAATGCAGCAGGCGGAACTCGCGCCCGGCGCCCCGAGCGCACAGGAGGTTCTGGCTTCCCTTGCAGAAAACGAGTCCAAACTCGCCAACTTCCGTGCTGCGGGGTCTTTCACGATAACCTCGCCGGAGTTGAAAGCGACCGAGCGGTTTTCCTCGGGGATGGTGGCCTTCCGAAAACCCGCCGATCTGCACGTGGAAGGGCGAATCAAGCTCGGCGTGAAGGCATTTGAACTTACCAGCAAAGGCAGTGAATTCCTCATCGAATTCCCCACCAAACGCGATGTGGACGAGCGTTATTACTATCGCCTGGAAGGGGAGAAGATCGAAAGCGTCCCCTTCAGCGTATCCCCGTCGGATGTCGCGAAAGAGATGTTCATTCCCGAAGAGTGGTCGCGCATTTCCGAACGCCACGCCCGCGTCATCGAGTACGATTCGACTTCCCAGCAAGCCACGTTGCTTATCGGGCCGCCGCGCCACCCGCGCCGCCGCATCGTCGTGCAAGGCCCCCCGTGGGTCGTGGTGAAGAACGAGCGGTTAACCGAAAGCGGCGAACCTCTGGCCATTACCCTCCTGACCGAATACCACGTCTCCGATGGCGTGATGTTTCCCGCGAAGACCGACGTGTCCTTTCCCATGCAACAAGCGAGCATGACCTTCGACATGCGCAATATCCGAATCAACACGACGCTGGACGATGCACTTTTCCGCATCTCGTGGCGGCCAGGAAAACCATGATTAATCTCTCAGAACTCAACCCCGCGGAAATCGCGCAGAAACTCGAATTGCAGCCCTTTCAGGGGCGGCAGATCTTCCGGTGGATGCACACAAAGAGCGTATTCGATTTCGATCAAATGACGGACATCTCGAAGGAACTCCGCCAGCGTCTCAAGGCCGAATGCTCGGCCGGGCAACTCGCGCTGGTACGCGTGTCTGCCTCGAGCCGCGCCAATGGGACCAAGAAGGCGCTCCTGCGGCTTGCCGATGGCGAAACCGTGGAGACTGTGCTGATCCGCGACCGTGAGCGCAGCACCATTTGTCTCTCCACCCAAGTGGGCTGCGCCGTGAAGTGCGCGTTTTGCGCAACCGGTATGTCGGGGTATACCCGGAATCTGAACCCCGGTGAGATCGTTGAACAGGCCCTCCATCTGCTTGCCGGCGAGAAGATGGAGGGGCGCTCTCCCAATATCGTGTTTATGGGGATGGGGGAGCCCTTCCGGAACTACGACGCCACGATGCGGAGTATTCGACTCTTGATGGCCTCCGACGGGTTGGGCATCGGGGCTCGCCGTATCACCGTCTCGACGGCGGGTGAAGTCAAGGGAATCGAGCAGTTCGCGGAGGAGAATTGGCAGGTCCGGCTCAGCGTCTCTCTCCATGCCGCTAACGACACCCTTCGCACCAAGCTTGTTCCGCTCAATCGTAAGTACCCCTTGGATATGCTCGTCAAAGCGATCAGGAAGTATCTCGAGAAGACGGGGCGCAAGATAACCTTTGAGTGGACATTGCTCAAAGACGTGAACGACTCCCAGAAGGACGCCGACGAGTTGGTCCGAATTGCCCGCCCCCTCAAGGCCTCGGTCAATCTGATTCCGTGCAATCCAGTTGCCGAATTGGGATACGAACCCCCAACCACCGACCGATGCACGACGTTCCGGGACGTGCTCATTCGCAACGGCATCACGACGACCCTGCGGCGGGAACGAGGCCAGGACATCGATGCGGCCTGCGGCCAATTGCGCCGCAGGGTTGCGGAAGGCGGGGGAGAGGCAGCCACGGCTCAGCTAACGTAATCCGTCGATACGCCTGACTCTGTCTTTGTAGCGCCCGCTCTCCGTGGCGGGCGTCTTTGCGTTTGGGATTCATTGCGTATCGTTTACCGCTGTGCTACTATCGTGTAAGTTCTATATGATGATCTTCACGCGAGCAGATGGAGACAACGATGAAGATCAATCAAAAGCACCTTCAGATCGGCTGCGTAGTGTGTTTGGCAGTGTGCATATGCGCAGTCGGAGGTTTGTTTTTTGCCACCAAACGGATGGGGATCATGATGGGCAGTCCCGCTGTGTTTGTTGCAAAACCCGCGGCGCAGGGAGCCGCGCATGAAGCGTGGTTTCTGAACTCAGGTCTAACCGAGCGAGACTGGAACCTCTTTGTGCGGAAAGATGCAACGCAGAGACCTCGTTACATCAAGGATATCATGCCTATGTTGGAATCGGACTTCGCTGGCATCGAATGGTCGCGTGATGGTGCGCTGCTCGTTCTCTCCATGAGCGAGACAGAATCTCGAGTGTACGCATACGACTTTTCGACGGACAAAGTGATGACGCCGCCGACTTTTGACCAGGCCATGCAATCGTTCTTGATCTCCTACGCCCCAAGTTCGCTTGAAAGGCTGCCAGAAAAGGAGAAGGCGCAGAAGAAGCAGGAAGTCCTGGACAACTTCGCTGCCTGGGACCGTGAGCTAGACGCACTCATTTCCGCTCACGGCGGTCCCGAAGGCCCCATGATTACAGAACGACAGATGAAGAACCAGAGCCATAAGCAGACGTATCGCGAGTATATGGAGCTTCGAAAGGCCGCAGGCTGGCACTAGGCGCGGTGAAGGCTAGCGATCACCGGAGGCTTTGCTTGGCACCGAACCGCGCTGGCTGGCATCAGTCTGCCGTCAGCCCGAATTCCAACTCCAAGGTTGCGTGAAGGGCATTCAACGTTTCCTCGACTTGGAGTCGTTAGCGTTCCACAGCTTCCGGCGAATCATCGGCAGGTGGGGGGATAGGCGGTCCGCAGACGCAGAGTATGCGCGCAAACGGCTTAGGTACGACAAACCGGTCCCACGAGCGGAGCCGCCAAGACCGG
>JBHEKO010000638.1:0-3921 GCA_041859475.1 Candidatus Hydrogenedentales bacterium | reverse complement strand
GTCCGAGTTGGCGCGTCTCCTGCTTGCCGATGGCCACGCCGTGTGGGGAATGCGAAGACGGCCCGATGCCCTGCCGCCCGGCGTCGTGCCGGTCGCTGCTGACCTGACCCGGCCCAACACGTTGGCGGGCCTTCCTGCGGGGATCGACGCGGTCGTTTATGCCGCCGCGGCAGGCGGATTCGACGAAGCGCGATACATGGCCGCCTACGTCGACGGACCGCGCAATCTCTCCGGCGCGTTGGAAAGCCAAGGGCAACATCCGCGACGCATCCTATTTGCTTCCAGTACCGGCGTGTACGCGCAGGATTCGGGGGAGTGGGTGGATGAGACATCGCCGACTGAACCGGCGCACTTCTCCGGAACGGCGCTATTGGAAGGCGAGAAGATTGTTCTGGGCGGCCCGCTTCCCGCGACTGTGCTACGTCTGGCCGGCATCTATGGCCCAGGGCGCACGCGAATGATCGAGACGGTTCGCAGCGGCGCTGCGACCATTCCCGCGACACCATCCTATGTGAATCACATCCATCGCGACGATTGCGCGGGCGCGTTGCGGCATCTGCTGTATTTGGATGAACCCGGCGCGCTTTACATCGGCGTCGACAACGAGCCTGTCGAACGCGGAGACATGTTTCGATGGCTGGCCCAAAGGCTCGGCGTTGCGGAGCCCGGCGTCGCCGCGCAACGCGACAGCGAATCCGTTCGCGCCATGCGCGGCAACAAGCGGTGCAGCAACGCGCGGCTGCTCGCGACGGGCTACGCGTTTCGCTATCCCACGTTTCGCGAAGGCTACGGCGCGCTCATCGATTGAGCGGCCACCCTTCCGGTCAGTGCGCGACGCGTCTGCTCGAACGCATGTTGAGCAGTTCGACAAACAGCGAGAACGCCATCGCGAAATAGACGTAATTGCGATCGAAGTGCTGCCCCAAGCCTTCCGCGACCAGCATCACGCCGATGAGCAGCAGGAATGCCAGAGCCAGCATCTTAATGGTCGGATGCCGCATGACGAACCGGCTCACCACCCCGGAGAACAGCATCATCACGCCGACCGCCGCAATGATAGCGGCAATCATGATCGGCACGTGTTGCACCATACCCACAGCGGTGATCACCGAGTCGAGCGAGAATACGATGTCCAAGAGCATGATCTGGATGATGACGGAACCAAAGGATACAGCGGCCTTCTTCACATCGGCGTGCTCGCTTTCCCCTTCCATGCGTTCGTGGATTTCGTAGGTCGCCTTCCCGATCAGGAACACGCCGCCGACGAGGAGGATCAGGTCGCGTCCCGAGATGCCGTGACCGGCAATCGTGAACAAGGGGGTAACCAAGCGCATGATCCAACTTATGGCGAGCAAGAGCCCGATTCGCATCAGCATCGCGAGCGCGAGGCCCAAGCGCCGCGCCGAATCTTGACGCTTTGCCTCCAGCTTCGATGTGAGGATGGCGATGAAGACGATGTTGTCGATTCCGAGAACGATTTCCAGACCCGTCAGCGTGAGAAACGCGATGAGGCTCTCGACGGTGAATAGTTCAGCCACGATTTACTCCTTCAAGAAGAGCGATGCGCTGCTCTCGAGCGATTCAGGGTCCATGCTTGCAGAACCATACGCTAGCAAACATGGCATGTTCGCGACAAATGAAGGCCGGCACGGCGGGCTTCCGGGAAGGTCGGACGCATTGGCGGGGTAGGGCGCTTTTGGCGAAAGCGCCTCATCGCCTCCACCCGCAGTCCATGGGCACCCGCGGACGTTTCGGCGAAACGTCCCTACCATGTTAGGAATCTCGCTGCGCTTCCCACCCACCGTGCTTGCGTTTGCCCTGGGGGGTTGACGCTTAGGGGGGATGCTCGTATTATCGAGTTTCTTGAGAGCGTTCCGAATCACTGGCAGTACGAAGTGCACGGAAATGGGGGAAACTGAAATGAACCGAATGATAGGAGTAGTCGCTTTTGCATTTGTTCTGATTTGTGGCCAGGCACATGCAGCCACCGTCCTTTCCTACGCGAGCAGTCCGACGAGTTGGATTGGAGAAGGGGAGTCGGATGTCCTCACCGAATCGGCCAACGTCACTTTTACGCCCTCCTCGTTATATTGGAACGGCATTCAGATGTGGGTTGAAGACACTGTGAACTTCGACTCCTATTTCATTGTGCTGTTTCCGCCGACGGGACAATCGCTTGCCGAGGGCAATTACCTGAATGCCGAGCGGTCTCCGACGGCGGCCGTTGGCGGATTGGACGTGTCCATGAAGGGACACGGCTCCAACGTCGTTGCGGGACAGTTCAGGATTCTCGAGCTGGAAGTGGATGGGGGCGGAGTGCCGACGAAACTGGCGGTGGACTTCGTGGAATACGTGGAAGGCGTGGAAGCGGATTGGGTGAAGGGGTCCATCCGGTACAACTCGGATGTGCTCGTGCATCATGGTCCGGCCGCCGTTCCGGTCGATTCGAAACTGGGGCTCGCAATGCTGGCGTGTGCGTTGGCATTGGCGGGCTGTTTCATCGTCAACCGTCGCTTGGGAAGCGTCCGCTAAGGCCGTTCCCGCAGCCATTGGCGCTTGTCCCCCGGAGGGCGGACTTTTCAGTTCGGCTCCCGGGTGTTAAGCGCCGTTTTTGTGCGCTGGGGTGGTGCTCCGAAGGAATCAAGAGGCGGACAGGAATGTCCGCCCTCCGAGGGAGGCGTAGAGGCGGAGACTTGGGGAGGCGGACAGGAATGTCCGCCCTCCGTGGGGAGGCGTTGAGGTGGAAACTGTTGACTGAAATACTCCAACAGGATATGATTGCTTTTCAGAAGGCAAGCAGGCAGTCAGGCTTAGGCCCCCCTCTATTCGGAGGAAGGTGGCTTTGTTGTTAGGAAAGGAGTGCTTCCATGCGTCAACGATCCGTGATTTGGATGGCAGCCGTTCTCGTGGGAATCGCCCTCGCGCCTGCCGCGAGCGCGGGTGACTTGAATCTATGGATTTCGTATCACTTTACCGGCATGGATTCCTACAGGGCGGGGAAGTATCTCGATGCGGAGACCTTGCTGGCGCTGGCGAAAGCGGAGACCTGCGACGACAACCGCGAGGCGTTTACGCTGAACGGTCTCGGCAAGGTCGAGTCGGCGCTGGGGAACTATCCGGAAGCGGAGAAGTATTTCCAGAAGGCGTTGTGCCTGCGCGAGAAATCGTGCGGCAAGGAGAGCCATTTCGTTCCGGCGATTCTCAACAATCTTGCCGACCTGCACTACATAGCGGGCGATGCCTGCAAAGCGGAATGCCTGTATCGCAAGGCGCTGGACCTGGAGGAAAAGGATCAGCTTAGCGTGGAAGTGTCGCGCAGCCTGAATGGGCTTGCGCTTCTTGCGAACGACGCGGGCAACTTCGTGGAAGCGGAGAACCTTTTGAAGCGGGCCATCGCGGTGCACGACAAGGGCGGCCGCCGCGAGCATCCGTATTGCGCGACGGCGTTGGTCAATCTGGGTGCGTTGTACACGAACCTTGGGCGTCTCTGCGAGGCAAAACCGTTGTTCAAGCGCGCCGAGTTCATTCAGAAGCAGACCTTGGGCTGCGACCATCCCGACGTGGCGGTGCGCCTGCACGCGTATGCGGGGTATCTCACGAAGGCCGGTTGCCTGGATGAGGCGCGTTGCGCGCAAGAACGCGCCAACGAAATCCAGGCGCGGTTCGCGGAGTTGAACAAGAAGGCGTAAACGCTTCCAAACATATTGATTGATTCCGAAGCCCCGCCGATTGGCGGGGTTTCGTATTTGTGCTCGGGGAGTTGCCTCCGCTTCATTGACTGAAGAAATTGCGCGACGGCAGGCACAAAAGTGCTAGAATGGCGATGACTGCGCGCGAAAACTCCGGCTGCGGAAGATTACCTGGAGGACCCGCGCCGCGGTTTTGCCCGTGTTCTTTGGCCGTAGTGCAGGCCATTGGGCA
>JBHEKO010000054.1:0-3625 GCA_041859475.1 Candidatus Hydrogenedentales bacterium | reverse complement strand
ATCTCTACCTCGTCAATCAGCTCTTCCCGGTGAATGCCCATCACATCCATCGACATCGAGCACGCCACCATCCGCACGCCCGCCTGCTTGGCCGTCGATATCAACTCCGGCAACGACATCACCTTCTTCTGCTTCATGACGTGCTTCATCATTATCGTACCCATGCCGCCCATGTTCATCTGTGAAAGCTTCAACCGCTCCGGCCCACGCGGCATCATCATCCCGAACATCCGGTCCAGCAGCCCCTTTGTCACCGGTGGCGCTTGCTCCTTGCGCAGCACGTTCAAGCCCCAGAATGTGAAGAACAACGTCACTTCGCTGCCCATCGCCGCCGCCCCGTTCGCAATCACGAACGCCGCCATGACCCGATCCATGTCGCTCGAAAAGCAAATGATCGTCGCGCCCTTGGCCGGGGCCGGTCCTGTTGCTACGGCGCATGCACTCGCCGCGGCTGCCTCCCGTTTTATCACCTTCACCACATACCGGTTTCCTTCCGGGCGCACATCCACCAACTCATGTCCCGTCGCCTTGCACCACGCCGGCATATCGCACGCAAATCCCGCGTCCGTCGCCGTCACTTCCATGACGTCGCCCGCCGCCATGCCCGCCATCGCCTCTTTCACCTTCACAATCGGACCCGGACACTGCATGCCCGTCACGTCCAACTCCACCTTCTTGCCCGTCGGCTCCGCCTTCACCACCGGAGCCTTCGCGATGGGCGCAACCGCCGTAGGCATCGCGGGCTTCCGGTTGAACCACGACCACGTGCGGAACCCGCCGTTCAGGTTGCGCACACGGAATCCATGCTGCTTCAAAAGACGATACGCAATGTAGCCTCGAAGCCCCACCGCGCAATACACGCCAATCTCCCGGTCGCGCGGAAGCTCGCTCAAACGCGACCGCAACTTGTCCACGGAAATCAGCAACGAACCGGGGATCGACCCAGCCTCGGCCTCGTCCGCCTCGCGAACGTCCAGCCACACGATATCCTTCTGCGCATCATCCGGCTCCACCAACGCGACGTCGCCGCTCAATACGTTCGCCGCCACGAAACCCACCATGTTCACGCCATGCTTGGCCCCGCCCCATTGCGGCGAATACGCCAACTCCGCGTGCTCCAAATCTTCCACGCTCATCCCACTGCGCTGCGCCATCGCCAACGCATTGATCATCACGTCCACGCCTTCCGTGCCGACAACCTGCGCGCCCAGAATCTTGCCGTCCTCGGCAAACAACAGCTTCGTACTCACCGGCTGCGCGCCGGGGTAGTACTTCGCATGCTGCATCGGATGCACGTACACCCTGCGATACGCCGCCTGTCGCGCCTTGAGCTGCTGCTCCGTCTGGCCCGTCTGCGCCGCCACGAGATTGAATACCTTCACAATCCCCGTACCCTGCGATCCGCGATACGAGGTGGCGCGCCCGCAGATCGCATCCGCCGCAATACGTCCTTGCCGGTTTGCCGGACCCACCAACGCAATCGCGGTCGGCTGTCCATCCACCCAATCCGTCACCTCCACCACGTCGCCCACGGCATAGATGTTCGGGTCGCTGGTCCGCTGCTGCGCATCCGCGCGAATGTACCCGCGCTCGTTCACCGCCAATCCCGCGTCCTTCGCCAATTGCGACGTCGGCCGCACGCCTACGCATAGACACACGAAATCACTATCGACCCGCTTGCCGCTTTTCAATACTACCTGGCCGTCCTCGATCGCCTGCGCGGTCTCCTCCAAATACACCTTCACCCCATGCAGCATCAGTTCCTGCAATAACGGCTGCGTCATCTCCGGGTCCATGCGCGGCATCACGTGATCCAGCATTTCCACCAGCGACACCTCCAACCCCCGGTGCCGAAGATTCTCTACGAGTTCCAAGCCGATGAACCCTGCCCCGATGACGCACGCGTGCTTCGCACCGCTCACCGCCGTCGCAATGCGATCCATATCGCTAAGATCGTTCAACACAAACGCCTTCGGCCCGTCCGCTCCCGGAATCGGCGGACGCACCGGCGCAGCCCCCGGCGACAACACCAACACGTCGTACGGCGTACTGAGCACCGCGCCCGTCTCGAGATTCTTCACGTCGACGGCCTTTGCCTCGCGGTCGATCCGCACGACTTCATGTCGCACGCGAATGTCGAGGCCATACCGGCCCTGAAGGCTCGGCAGCCCTTGCACCAACATCGCGCCCCGGTCCGCAATCGTCCCTCCGATGTAATACGGCATCCCGCAATTGGCAAACGACACGTCGTTGCCCTTCTCGAATACCGTCACCTCCATACGATCGTCCAGCCGCTTCAAACGCGCCGCGCAACTCATCCCACCGGCCACGCCACCTACAACGACCACTCGCTTCGACATCGCTTGCCACTCCCATGTATCGTCAACGCCCGCAAGGCTACTCCTCGCAGCCGCTCACTTCCGCCTTCAACCACTCAACTTGCCAAACAAATCCAACAACCGCCGCGTCAATTCCTCGCGCTCCATCCGCCCTTCCATCGCGTCCGTCACGCAATCCTGCAAGTGATGCTCCAACACGACGAGCCCCAGCGAACGAAGCGCTCCATTCACCGCGGCCACTTGTTTCACCACGTCATAGCAACTGCGCTCCTGCTCAACCATCCCTCGAATTCCGCGCACCTGCCCTTCAATCCTGTTGAGGCGATCCAATATCCGCTTCCGCGACTCGTCCATGATACTCCCCTTATCAAGACATATACCCATACCGGGTATATGTATACCACCAGCCACCCATCCCCGTCAAGTCTCCCCATCGCACCAAATCACCCCTTCTTCGCCCCGATCTCCACGCCATTCCGTCTTCGTCCGTGTGCGTCCGTGCCTGTCCGTGCACGTCCGTGTCCTCCCCTCCAACGGAACCAATCTCCCCTCCCCGTGTTTCACTCAACGTAACCCACGTTCACCCAGGCAGTCAGGAGACACACCATGCGACATTCCACAACGTTGGCGTTGAGCATCATTACGGCCCTCGCCCTTGTGATTCCGGCCCACGCCGAAGACGCGGCCAAGAAGCAAAGAAAGGCCGGCGCCAAACCCTCCCTCTTCCAACGCGCCGACGCCAACAGCGACGGCAAGCTCACCTTTGAAGAAGTCAGCGCCGCCGCCCCCAAGTTCACCAAGGAACGTTTCGACAAGGTCGACAAGAATTCCGACGGCGTATTGACTCAAGAAGAAATGGCCGCCATTCGCCAGCAGGTGGAAGGTGCGGCCGGATCGCGGCTGATGGCGGCCGACGCCAATCAGGACGGGAAGGTCACCCTCGAAGAGATCACCGCCAAAGCCCCCAACTTTCCCGCCGACCGCTTCAACAAACTCGACGCCAACAAGGATGGCGCATTGACCCAAGACGAGTTATCCAAAGGCAGGCCAACCCCGAAGACCCAACCCGCTTCCGCTCCCGTCGATACACCTTCTGCTCCAGGAAATGCCGAGAAATTCAAGCAGGCCGACACCGACAAGAACGGGGAAGTCACCTTCGACGAAGCCAAAGCGGTGGCACCGGAGCTCACGCAGGAGAAGTTCACCGCCATGGACAAGAATGCCGACGGCGTCATCACGCCCGAGGAGGCCCCGAATGCCAGCCGCGCCCCAGCGAAAGGCCAGGA
>JBHEKO010000473.1:0-5563 GCA_041859475.1 Candidatus Hydrogenedentales bacterium | reverse complement strand
ACCCGAAGAGACTCACATCATTCTCGTCGACAGGCCAGGCGCGGTGCAGAGCCAGATCAAAGTGGCCCAAACCAGCATCACGCGCACGGACCCACGGTATCACTTCACGCGCGTGTTCTCGCAAATCTACGGTGGTGCGTTTGATAGCCGCCTCAATTCGGTGATCCGCATTCAACGCGGCCTCACCTACGGAGCAAGCGGCGGCTTCATTCCCTACCGGTTCAACGGCGAATTCTCTAGCTCGACCTTCACCAAGACCGAATCCACCGCGGAAACCGTGCAAGCCCTGCTGGACGTGATCGCGGGGATGCGCAAGGAACCGCCGACCGACGAAGAACTCTCCACGGCCAAGTCGTATCTTGTCGGCAATTTCCCGAGCGGACTCGAGACGCCCCAGGATGTCGTCAACTACGCGTGGATCGTCGAGTATTCGGGGTTGCCAAAGGACTACCTGAACCAGGCGGTGCAGTCCTACAACCGCGCGCAAAAGGAGGACGTGACCGGCGTGGCGGAGAAGATCGTCGCTCCCGGACACCTGACGATTGTCGTTGCGGGCGAGGCCGCGAAGGTCAAAGAAAGCCTCGAAAAAATTGCGCCGGTTACGGTGGTGGAAGCCCCAAAGAACGCTGATTCGACGCCAGAAACGCCCGCTGCCGCTCAAGACGCACCGGCCAAGTGAGCGACATCCGGGAAATATGCTATCCTCTGATTATGTTCAATCTATGGGCTTCTAACACCCGCGAGGACGAGCCATGCTGTATTACAAAGTGAGTCAACCTGTTCCCGGTAAGGGAGATGCTTGGGTCTATTACGAGTGCGACGACACGTTTTCGATTCAGCGTCAAATGACCTACATCCCCGCAACCGGCGAAATCGACTGCGTTCCCGACCCCCTGGTCAAACGAATGACCAACATGGCGTACATGGAGTCGTCTTCGATTGAGGAATTCGAGCAATACTGGTCCGACGACCACATCAAGCACGCGCATCACACCCACAACGGCAGCGCCGAGGCAGGCAAGCAGTGCTTCAGCCTGGACATGACCATTGGCGAAGCCATGGCCATGCACCCCCGCGTGGCCGAGGTGTTCGCCGCGTTTCACTTGGGCGGGTGCTCGCATTGCGGCATCAACCAATTTGAAACCATCGGGCAGGTATGCGCGGGCTACGGGGTCGATGCGGACATGATGCTGGAAGTCCTCGAAGGGCTGATGGAACGTCCCGAGCCAACCAACGCGTAACCCCCAACAATCGATTCAGGAGAGTGAAGTAACGATGTCGACCGAAGCTGCCACGGAAACCTCGTGTTCGCTGGTTTCCGCTACCGAAGAAGCAATCCGCGAATTGAAGCGGCTGCGCGAGAAAGAAGCATCGGACGTCCAAGGCGTGCGGCTGGGCGTGAAAGGCGGTGGGTGTTCCGGTCTTTCGTATCTTCTCGAATTCGGCAAGCCGCGCGAGGGCGATATCGTTCACGAGCAGGATGGTCTGAACTTCTTCATGGATCGAAAGTCCTCCATCTACCTCAAAGGCATCGTGCTCGAATACAAGGAAGGCTTGAACGGCAAGGGCTTTGTTTTCCGCAATCCCAACGCTTCGAGCACCTGCGGCTGCGGCGAGTCGTTCAGCGTCTAGCGGCTTGGCTTTCACCATGCATCTTTCGAACGCCCTGGGCGCTCAGCGTCCGGGGCTTCTTATTGGGGACGGGATTATCCATGACCGATGATGTTGCACTGGAGGTTCGCGACGATGTCTACGCGGTTCGCCGCGAAGTCGGGGCGTGGATACGAAAGGACCATTCGTTCATCCGGCTTGAGGGCCGCGATGTGGCGTCATGGCTGCAGACCCAGACGTCCAACGACGTAGCCGCCCTCGAATCGGGACAGGGTCATGCGAACGCCTTGCTGGACCGAAAAGGCAAGCTCCAGGCCCATTTCACCCTCCATCGTTGGGAGGACGAGTACTGGCTGCTCGTAGAACGCATTCAGGCTCCCACACTCATGGAGCAATTGGAAGCGCACCTGTTCGCGGAGGACGTGCGGCTGTTCGACAGCGGCAACGAAGTCGAGCAACTGCTCATGCAAGGGCCGAGGACGCTTTCGTTTCTCTCGTTTGTAGTGGGAGAACACGCCGCGACCGAGCTTCTGCCAAGATCGTGGCACGGCGTCCATCCCATCGAGATTCTCGGGCATCAGGTTCTCGCGATCCGGCACAGCGCAACGGGCGAGGACGGCTATCTCCTCATCACACAGGCAGGCGAAGCCGCGCCGCTGCTCACTGCCCTGCTCGACGCGGACCAGAAACACGGGCTTCGCACAATCGGCCCGGACGCCCAAGAGATCCTGCGGGTCGAAGCCGGTATCCCGCGCTTCGGTGTCGATATGGACGCTACGAACCGGCTCCCCGAAACAACGCTGGAGCGTACGTGCGTCAGCTACACGAAGGGGTGCTACCTGGGCCAGGAAGTCATCGCGAAACTGCGCGCGTATAGCTCGGTCAAGTTCGCACTCATGGGACTTGAACTGGACGACGGGGCGAGCGCTCCCGCGTGCGGCGACTCTTTGTACGCAGACGGCAAAGAAGTGGGATCGGCTCGCAGCAGCGTCTACTCGCCCACACTTGGCCGCCGAATCGCCATGGTCTACCTCGACCGCGAACATCGCGCCATCGATTCGACGCATTCGTTTTCGACTGCGCCGGACGGTCCCGCCTTTCGGGCGAGAATCGTTTTGCTTCCCTTCTACTCCGCGCTCACGCGCGAAGAGCAAGCCCAAGCCCTCTACGATCTCGCGTTGCAGTACTTCCAGAACGATGCCCACGACAAGGACGTTAAGGCCATCGATATTCTGCGCGAGGCCGTTCTCCTACACCCGGTATTCGAAGATGCCTATGAGGCCCTGGGCGTGATCCTGAATCGCCACCACCGTGTGGATGAGGCCATCCACTACATGAAAATTCTCGCCGCATTGAATCCCGCGTGCATCATGGCCCACACAAACCTCTCTGTCTTCTACGTGGCAAAAGGCATGATCGCCGAAGCGGAGGAAGAAAAGGCCAAGGCGGCCGTCCTCCAACTGCGCCGGACGAGCGAGGCGCGCCGGGCCGAGGATGTGGCCGCGGAAGAACGCGAGCGCATCCGGCGCGAGGCCCTCGAACGAATCGCCATGTTCAAGGAGGTTCTGGAGATCGACCCGGACGACCCGATGGCCACCTTCGGCGCGGGCATGGCCCACATGCAGCTTTCCGAATTCGCCGAGGCAACACCCTACCTGGAACGCGCCACCCAAGTGCAGAAAGACTACTCCGTCGCTTTTCTAAATCTGGGGAAATGCCATGAGTTCCAGGGGAATCGCGAACTCGCAATCGCCGCGTTCCGAAAAGGCATCGAAGCGGCCGGAAGAAAAGGCGATCTCATGCCGCTCCGGGAAATGGAACGGCGGCTCAAAGCGCTGGAGACTACGTCAGCCTAGTTCGCCCAAGGTGGAGGACCTGACGGCATCGTGGTCGACGCAACTCTCAATTCCGTGCAGAATCGATATGGGAATCCCGGAAAAGGGCTGTTGAACGTGACCTCAGCGTAGCCGCCTTTCCACATGCCGCCGCCCGGATTGCCAATGGTAGCAGTGTACTGATTCCCAACTGGCGTTAAGGTTGTACTGCCCCACGCTGCCCCTATCGTCTCCAGCCGAAAGTCACGCTTGGTCGCCAATGTATTGGCGGACCAAAACTTCACCGATGCGACCGAGCTGATGTCTGCGGGCGTGATCGTCAGTTGAAACCCGCCTGCGGAAGGCGCGAAATTCCACGTCATCGTCGGCATGGAAACGCCGAATGCCACCGAACCAAAGAAGGGAGCTATTATGGGGAGAATCAGCGACGGGTCATCCATCCCATGGTCTGTGTTGGGCGCGTAGTAAAGACATTTGGAACCGGGAAGGCTGCTGAAGTAGAACTGCGCCGAGTCGGACACGAAGAACTGGTCGCCCGTCGAACACATGATGAACTTCGGCATCGTCAATCGAGTCCGATACGAATACGGGTCGATCGTATTCATCAGATAATCCGACTCGGGCGTATCGAAGCGGCTGAACACATCCGAACCGTCTGGCGGCGTTTTCCAATAATCTTCCACCGCCTCGGAATACGTTCCATACGCCTGATAGTGCCAGCTCATCGACTGCTTCATATTCAGCATATCGATCACGATCGGAACGGCCCCTATCACGCGCGAATCAACCGCGGCGGTCAACCACGTTGTCCATCCTCGCTTTGATGCGCCGACAACGACAAATCCCGCTGGCGCGACTTTGCCCGCTTTGGACGCCAGCACACTCTGAACCGTGTCCATCGCACGTACCGCACTCTTCGTCATGGGCAACAATAAGGGCCAGTCATTCTTCTCCATCGTATCGAAGTCGACCATAAACTTGTCCAAGGTGTACGCGATGATTGAGTCTTCGGTACGAGATATGCCGTCTGCAGCAAACGTCATGGGCTCGTTCGGCACCTGGCTCAGCACCGCCACCGTAGACCCAAGTTGAGTCGCCGCCGTCACCATGTCAAGGTCTACAGTCGGAGGTGTATTGGTATTGCTCCCGCCGCTGACGACCAACAAGGCCGTGTTCGTGAGCTTTGTCGTAGGGTCGATAATCGTCAGCCAGTGCTTCCACACGCCTCCAGCCGGCGTCGTCACTTTGGACGCTTTCCACGTCTGCGAAGTCATATCGACTACGTACGCCGTGTAGCCGGTCCCCGTGGTCGTGTTCTCGATAGAATACCCGTAACTGTTGTCCGCCTTGCTGACGTAATTGTCCAGCATTGTCTTGGTGGAACTGACTTGAATGAAGTTGGCTGACGTTTTTTCACTCTTCAGGCCAAAACTGTTGACCACTCCCAAGTACACGCTATAGGCCTTCGCCGCCGTATAAATGTGCGTCGGATTCTGCAGGGTGCTCGTCACGCCGTCCCCGAAGTGCCACCACCAGTCGGTTATCGTTCCGCTTCCCGGGGTCGACAAATCCGAGAACTGGACGGTTTGCCCCACTGCCGGCGTTCGATCATCGGCGTCGAAATTGGCGGTCGGGGCTTTGGGTTGAACCGTGATGTAGTCGGTCTTCGTTTCGGTGTCCGGCCCGACAAGCGTCGTAACCGTCAGGGAGACATCATACGTGTCGACGGTGGTATACGTGTGAGTCGGATTCTGAACCGTGCTTGTCCCGCCATCGCCAAAGGTCCAAGCCCAACTCGTAATCGGCGACGTGCCAGGCGAGGATTGATCTGTGAACTGGAGCGAATTGCCGTCGAACGGTGTTGTCGTCGCCGCCGTGAAATTCGCTACTGGGGGCGTGGGCGGAACCACGCTGATGTAGTTGGCCTTGACTTCGGTATCGCTCAACGCGCCCGAAGTTACCGTCAGCGTTACGGTATAGGTTCCGAGGTCATCGTACTGATGCGTCGGATTCTGAGCCGTGCTCTGCCCGCCATCGCCAAAGGTCCACAACCACGAGCCGATCGAGCCTCCCGTAACGGTCGACTGATCTTGGAAACTAACCGCTCCGCCGGGCTG
>JBHEKO010000311.1:0-2558 GCA_041859475.1 Candidatus Hydrogenedentales bacterium | reverse complement strand
TCTGTGCAGGTGTATGCCCCGGATGGGAAGTACCTGTTCGGATGGGGCGAAGGAACCGGCGCTCATCACATCGCCATCGACCGGGAGGGATTCATCTGGACGACCGATTTCGGCAGGCATGTCGTCGAGAAGCATGACCGCAACGGCAAGGTTCTGCTGACGCTGGGCGTACCGGACGAAGCGGGAACCGATGAGTCTCACTTCTTCCGGCCCACGGATGTGGCCATCGCATCGAACGGCGACCTCTTCGTGTCGGATGGGTACGGCAACGCGCGTATCGTCCACTTCACGAAGGAATGGAAATTCGTGAAGGCATGGGGTTCGCTCGGAGTGGAGGATGGGCAATTCAGCATTCCCCATTCCATCGAGGTGGACTCGAAGGACCGGCTCTACGTAGCCGACCGCAACAATGCGCGCGTACAGGTATATGCAACCGACGGCACGCTTCTCGATTCGTGGAAGAGTATCGCGGTGCCGTGGTCCATTTGGATCACGGAGAACGACGCCATGTGGATCTGCGGGTCGTCGCCGATGCCGTGGCAACAGGACGAGAAGTATCCGAACATGCCGCTAGGCTGTCCTCCCAAGGACCAACTCATCATGCGATTCAATACCGAGGGCAAGCTGCTCCAGCTTTGGGGTATCCCCAAAGGCGAAGACGAACACGAAAAGCCAGGCGAGCTGAACTGGGTGCACTGCATCGCGCTGGATTCACAGGGCAACCTCTACCTCGGCGACATCCAGGGCAAGCGCGTGCAGCGGTTTCTGCCGAAGCGCTGACGCTTCGCTACACGGTCTCCGGCATCCGGAACGGATCGCGGCCTTCGCGTTTGATCAGGGCATTGGCTTCGTCGTCATTCACGAAGGTTTCGGTGGCTTCGTCAATGACCAGTTTGCGGCCCAGGCGGTAAGACGCATTGCCGTAGTGGCACAAGCTCGTAGACAACTGGCCCTCGGCGATATCGGCATTCGGCGTGTTGCGCGTGCGAATGCAATCGATGAAGTTGGCAATGTGCTCCAACTGCGGGAAGTTGCCGTGACAGATCTTTGTTGAATGCCCGTAGCTATCGTCCGCTGCATACGTCTCCCAACCGCCGCCGTGCCTGCCGAAGTACATGAACTCCTTCGTGCCGTAGATTTCGACGCGCGTGCCGCTGAATGGCCACGTGGGTAGAACGTCCTTGTCGCGGATCTCCATCGGCGTCTTCTTCATGTACGGCGCCCATAGGACTTGCTCGAAGACCATGGTTACTTTATCGAAGTCCCAATTGACCACGTGCGTGTCGGGCGTTTCCTGATCGTCGTCGAAGAAGTGCGAGCCGCCAGTGGAGTACACGGATTTCGGGCAGGTAAGCCCGGCGATCCAACGCGCCATGTCTACTTGATGGCAGCCGTCGTTGGTGATGTCGCCCGCGCCGTAATCCCAGAACCAGTTCCAGGCGTAATGAAAACGATTTCCGTTGAAGGGGCGCTTCGGTGCAGGTCCAAGCCACAGGTCGTAATCGACGCCCTCGGGCGGCTCTTGGTCCACTTCCTTGCCGATGGAGCCACGCACCTTGCTGTTGAGCACGCGCACGAAATGAACGTCGCCCAGCGCGCCCGACGCAACGTACTCTTTCGCCAGACGCGCGTACTCGCCGCTACGCGTCTGCGTGCCGACTTGCACGACGCGCTGGTATTTGCGCGCCGCCTCCACCATCTTGCGGCCTTCCCAGATGTTGTGGCACGTGGGCTTCTCGACGTAGACGTCTTTGCCCGCTTGGCACGCCTGCACGGTCGGCAATGCATGCCAGTGATTGGGGGTGGAATTGACCAGCGCGTCTACTTCGGGGTCGTCGAGGATGCGGCGGTAATCCTGGAAACACTCCGGGGCCTTGCCGCACTTGTCTTCAACCGCCTTCGCGCGATCCGCGAACAGACGCGAGTCCGGGTCGGCGATGTACTTGAGGACGACGTCGTCGCGTTCCGCAAAGGCCGGCGCCAGGAAACTGCCGCGGCCGCGCACGCCCATCACGCCAACGACGACTTTCTCGTTTGCGCCCAGTACATTGATGGAGAACGTATTCGCCAACCCCGCGGCCATCGCGGTCTTGGTCGTCTTGCTGAGAAACTCACGTCGGTTCATGCGCCACCTCCGGATAGTTTCGGTTCCCTGCGAGCAAACGCGCGCTTGGCCATGATACAGCCAGCATCGACCATGGTACTACACGCAATCACAAACGCAACAACGCGACCTTTCAGAAAAGGGCGGCCCGTTCGCTTGTTGCGGCCACATTGATGCGCTACACTCCATCTTCCACTGCCAGTCGGTACGAATGCCAGGGGGAGGGCAAAATGGGTTTGCGAATTCTGTCGGCGTTTGCGCCGGCCCCACATATTCCGCGTCTGCCGGATGACGAAGTGAAGCGCAAGTATCCTTGGTTCCGGTGGCAAATCCTTGAATCGACCTTTCTCGGGTATGCGACGTTCTACTTAGTCCGCAACAACCTCTCCGTCGTGGGCAAAGACCTCGAGTCCATCCTCGGCTACGACAAGGCCATGTTGGGCAGCATCCTCGG
>JBHEKO010000287.1:0-8632 GCA_041859475.1 Candidatus Hydrogenedentales bacterium | reverse complement strand
CCACTGGAATCTTGTAGACGTCCATCAGCAACATCTTGCAGCCGACGAAGATGAGGACGATTGCCAAGCCATACGAAAGCAGGTGAAACCGCTCGTGCATACCCGCGAGCAAGAAGTACATGGCACGCAGGCCCAGAATGGCGAAGACGTTCGAGGTCAGCACGATGAAGGGGTCCGTGGTAATCGCGAAGATTGCGGGGATGGAATCGACGGCGAAGATGACATCCACGACACCGATCAACAAGACAACGACAAGCAGGGGCGTGGCGACCTTTGCGCCGTCTATCACGGTGAAGAAATCATCGCCCACGTAGTCCTTTGAAATCTTGACGTGCTTTCGAATCCACCTCAGAGCGATGTTGGATTCAAGATCGGGCTCTTGCCCGACGGCCCACCACATCTTCACGCCAGTCAATACGAGAAAAGCTCCAAAGACGTAGAGAATCCAGTGGAACTGCGCAATCAACCATGCGCCCGCGAAGATGAGAATGGCGCGCAAGAGCAGCGCGCCAAGGATACCGATCATGAGCACGCGCTTCTGCGATTCCGCGCAAATCGCAAAGTAGGTGAATACCAGCAGAAAGACGAAGATGTTGTCTACCGCCAGGGCCTTTTCGATGAGGTAGCCTGTCAGAAACTCGACTGCCTTCGCGCTTGCCACGGGATTGCCTGTAAGACCGCCCAAGTACCACCAGAGCCACCCCATGAACAGGAAAGATACGGCAACCCAAATCGCCGACCATATCGCGGCTTCTTTGATGGAGACTCGGTGCGCACCCTGTTTGCGCATGGCGAGGAAATCGACCGCCAAAGCCAGCACGATAAAACCGAAAAACAGCAGCCACATGGACGGGGTACCGATTGTATTCATGGAAAGCAGCCCTTTGCATTTGGTGAAGCGCGGCGAACGCAAGCTACGTCCGCAACTCCAACCTATGCTGGTCTCGCTTCCACGTCGAAACGCGGCCTGCGGCGCCGGGTTCGGGCTGTTTTCACGTGCTTGGCCCGAATCCGTGCTGACGACGCCGTAACCATGCGGGCACCAAGGCGTGCCTCGCGAGCTACTCCCCATCAAAGGTGACAGGATTAAAGCACGGCGGGTCCGTACAGTCAAGCAGGAAGCGCGGCGATTCCTTTTGGGACCTCACCCGACAGGGATGGGATGCGGTGCGTTTCTGGGTTACGCGAGCGCCATGTCGAGATACGAACACGGAAGCAGGTCCGATTCTTGAAGGCCGAACTGGCCGCTCAACCATGCTACTTTCGTGTTCCCATCGGCATCGTCGAACGCTTCGGACAAAACGGCTTCGAATTCGATGAATTCGCCGAGGTTATCGACGGAGTCGATGTGAATGCGCACGTTCTTCCAGAGCCAGAGGGTTCTGGTCTTCGAGACCACGCCGGTGATTCCGAAGGCTTCAGCAAGAAGCCCCTTCAGTCCCGGAGAGGCGGGCGTGATCAGGTAATCGCAGGCCTTCACGCTTGGCTTGTCCGGCCGGCGATAGAACACGAGATAGTCTTCGCCGCGATCGGACTCGCGGAGCTTCAAGCGGCCTTTTTCCACGTCGAAGAACGTATCGATCTGGCGAATGTCGCCTTGCGGGGCAGCTTCGATGGCCTTGCATATCGCCAGGGCGTGCGCACGGTCGGCAAGCCGGGCCTTCAATTCGATGTTGCGCATGATGCGGGGCGTCCCTCAAACCTGCTTTCGCTCAAGCGCCACTGCCGAGCGGAACTCGACGAGAGTTCTCTCGAGGTTTCCGTTCCCGGTGAATATGCTTGAGGTGCCGAGCACAAACACGCGCGCACCCAGGTTTGCCAGCACCGCGGCGTTCTTTACGTCGATGTTTCCGTCGACTTCAATCTCCGCCTTCAGCTTTCGGTACTCGAGGTTTTCTTGAAGGATCTTCACGCGCTCGAAGGCCCCGGCAATGATCTTCTGTCCGGAGTATCCCGGATCAACCGTCATGACAAGGACGCGGTCCGCTTTGTCGAGAAGGAATTCCAACTTTGTCAGCGGCGTCGCGGGATTGATGGCAATTCCGGGCGAGGCTCCCGCGGCCCGAATCTGATCGAGCACCCGATGCGCGTGCGTGCAGGCCTCGACATGGACCGAGATGGTGGTGCAGCCTGCGTCCACAAAGCGAGAGATGTAGCGCTCGGCGTGGTTGATCATGAGGTGGCCATGAAGGGGGAGCGCGCTGACGCGCCGGACAGCGCGCACGAAATCAGGTCCCATCGTGATGTTGGGAACGAATTCGCCGTCCATGATGTCGAAATGCAGTTCGTCGCAGCCGCCGGCTTCCAACGCCTTAATGTCGTCCTCGATGCGCAGGAAGTTCGCGCACATCAGCGAAGGGGCGTACTTCAGGGCTTTCGTCATGGGGCTAGGCCGTCCTTTCACGAAGAAATGCCTCGACGGCGGTACGTGTAGGCATTGAGGGTTGCGCGCCATGCGTCAGTGTCGCGAGGGCGCCCGCGGCGTTTGCGAAGCGAATGGCCTCTCTTCGGTGCATTTGCTTCCACGCCACGGCGAGCGCGGCTGTGAAGGCGTCGCCCGCGGCCACCGTATCGACGGCATCGACCTCGAACGCAGGCACGTGAAACCATTCGTCGCGGGACATATACAGTGCGCCTTTCGCGCCGAGCTTGAGGACAACTTCCTTGGCGCCGCTTTCGATGAGACGCCCGGCGCTGGCGCGCGCCTCTTCGAGGGTGGCTGCCCTCATCCCGGTGATGGCCTCTGCTTCGGTCTCGTTTGGCGACACGATGTCCGCAAGTTCGAGGATTCGCTGCGGGACTTTTTGCGCGGGGCCCGCGTCGAGCACCGACAGCACGCCGGCGTTATGGGCCGCCGTCAACGTGGCTTCGACCGTCTCCATGGGGACTTCAAGTTGGAGCAACACGGCATTGAGCCGGGGAAACAGATTGGACATTCCGGCAATGTCTTCGGGCTTAAGACCCAGGTTTGCGGCGGGGACCACCACGATTACATTCTCGCCTTCGTCCGCAACAAAAATGACTGCGGTACCAGTAGGCTCGTGATCGTTGGTCTTCAGGTAGGTAAGGTCAATCCCTTCCGCGGACAAGGCCTTTCGCTGTAGGTCGCCGAATGCATCCGCTCCCACGCATCCCGCAAGCCACGTGCGGGCGCCAAGTCGCGCAGCGGTCACCGCTTGGTTCGCCGCCTTGCCGCCGGGGATGGTCTGGAACGAGGTGCCGATAACCGTCTCGCCGGGTTTCGGGCAGCGCGCAACCCGCGTTACCAAATCGATGTTGACCCCTCCCACGACTAGCAGGGAAGGAGACTGAAAATTATCCATGACGCGCCGTCCCCCCTTGTACTCAGATGGCGTGTTCGCTATCTTCCGGAAGCATGCCGTGATAGACCACTTCCTCTTCGACTTCTTCTTGCCCGGCAGGCAACTCAGCAGCCCCGGCGTCGTCGATCATATCGCTGAGATGCGCCAAGACCCGTGTGAGGAGTTGCTTGCCGCCAACAATGGTATCGGGTGCGCAGCCGCCAGCCGCAACGAGGACATCCAACGATGCCGCGCATTCAAGCGCATACCCGCGCGCGGTCTCCATGCTTTTGGTGCTCTCCGCCACACTCCGTCTGCCGTGGCCTTCGGCAATCGTGGGCGGGATCGCCTGGCACGAACGTAAGATACGATACCAGGCGTCTGGAAGTCCGGCACCGAGGGTATTTCCAAGCACTGATACCCATTGCACAAATCCCAACGCAGCCTGATAGGCCGGAAGGGCTTCATGCTCGAAGCTCGCCGTTTCAGTTTTGATTTGGCGCGGAATATGTGTTGTGTCCAGCATGAGACTCTCTTATAACGCACGCCACGCGTGGCGGCTTTTGTACAGGGGATACCACGTTGGGGGGATCGCAGTCAATCGCCCCGGTGTTGGCGCATGCCTACTTGGTCACCAACGTATCGGCTTCACGAGCGGCCCCGGCCTGGTGCTCCTTGGCTTCTCGATCGGACTCGAGCGACGGTGGAACTGGTAACGCCGTCTCTTGACCACCCGCCGCTTTGCCGCGGTACTCGATCTCGCAGCAGCCGCGACATACTGCAAAACCGCCGTCTTTGCGGCGAACTCGGAAATCGCGAATCGCCGGGTTGTTGTTGATTTCTTTCAACGAGTGTTCGCGCACGTTTCCGACATTCAGAATCCAGCAGGGATAGACGCCCCCTTTCGCCCCGATCGTGAGCGTGGACCAAATGGCGCGGCATCCGAACTCTTTCAGGTTATACCCTTGATCGTAATGGTTCAGCACTTCGCCGTAAGGCATGCGCGGCATGCGAACCTCGATGCCAAGCTTTTCGGCTTCCCTCAAGGTGATGCGGAGGGTTTCGTCCAATCGCTTCCGGTCAATCACCGGTTGCTTGAAGTCGCCGCGCCCGAATGTCCCGGGATCCACAAAACCGAGGTTTGGGATGTCATGGATACGGGTCTCCGTGAGAAGGTTGAGAATGCCCGCTCCAATGTCCTTCACGACACGCGGCATCTCGGGCAGGCAATCAAGATTGGCCTCCTGAATGACCGTATTGATATGAATCTTGGGGCACGTCTTCCCCGCTTCGTCGCGGTACCGAGACAAGGCGCGCACGCCCGTCGTGCTGCGGTCGAATGCCCCCTTTTGGGCGCGGATGGTGTCATGAATATCGCGCGTGCCATCGAGCGAAATGCCCGCAAAAAAGAAGCCGCGCCCGCCCAAGCGCCGAGCCGACAGTTCCACGCATCGTTTCGCGCGCTCTTCCGTCAGCATGGTGGCATTGGAAATGAAGTGGACCCGCCGCTTGGAACATGCATGCTCGAAAATCTGCATGAAATCTTTACGGACGAATATCTCGCCGCCGGTGAAGGTAATGATGCTCAAGCGGCCTGTCTGGTCGATGACCTTGAGCCATTCTTCCGTGGTCAATTCGCCTTCCGCTTGCGTCTTGGTGGGAACGTTCTCGAGCCAGTCGATGTACTGGCACATCTTGCACCGAAGATTGCAGCGTCGAGTTACCTCCATGTAGTAATGGAGCGGCGGGAGGGACTTGCCTTCCTTGAAGAACCGGTAAGGCAGCTCCGTGTACAGTCGCGTGAGCCCCTGATAGAGCCGGGTTATGGCCCCCCGTTTGATGGGGTCGTCTGAGGTCATGCAGACTCCTTGGTACTCCCTTGACCGCCTCGTTTTCGCTTGAAACGAAGCCGGCATAGACAGCCCCCAGCACTTGTAGGGGCAACAATCCGCGCTGGGTCGGTATTTCCCACGGCGGAGTCCTTCGCATAAACGATAGACATGCCTATAGTACCCAAAACCACCGCCGAGTCCAAAACCGGCACGGTGTTTTCAGGCCTTGAGGTGACCGAGAAGTGGCTGGCCCTTCTTAAGAAGAGGGCGCAGAGGACAGTTTTCGCACTTCGGTGCGCGCCGGCAGTAGTCCTTGCCTGTGAATACGATCAGGCCATGGTACTCTCCATAGACACGGACATCGGCGGCCACATTGTCGTGAAAGAGCTGCTGCAAATCGTGGTAGTTGCCTTTGGCCGGGACCAACCCGTGACGGCTGAGAATACGGCGGGTATAGGCATCGACCACGAAGATGGGCTTTTCGCAGGCGTAAAGGAGAATGTCGTCAGCCGTCTCGGGTCCGATGCCATCCACGGAAAGCAGTTCCTCGCGCAAGGATTTAAGCGGCTGTTTTGCCAGACGCGCCATGCTGCCGCCGTAACAGTCGATCAGATAACGGCAGAAACTGCGGAGCCGGATGGTCTTCACGCGGAAATAGCCGGAGGGCCGCAAGGCCTCATGCAACCGCTCGTCCGCGCATTCGAGTATCGCGCGGGGTGTCAGCAAGCGTTCGCGCTTCAGATTTGCAATGGCTCGCTCGACGTTGGTCCACGCCGTATTTTGCGTAAGCACCGCGCCCACCGCGATCTCGAACGGCGAGTCCCCCGGCCACCAATGGGTAGGGCCGTAGCGATCCGCCAGGAGGCGGTAGATGTCGGACAAAGCGCGCTTCACGGGGCTTTCTTGATAGCGACGGGAGCTTTCGCACCTTGATGGATCGTATCCGCAAGGCTGCCTTTGTTGATGGCGCATTCGACAAAACCGGAGCTTTGGATCACGACGAGGCGTTCGCCTTCTGGGACCAGCGCGTAGGTCTTGGCCAAGGGCGCCGTGTAGACCGCATCGCCGATGGTAACCTCCAGTTTGTCGCCTTCTTTAATTCCGAGTTTCTCGAAATCGACTGCGGTTATCGTGGTTACGAGGTTTCCGTAAGGGTCGGCGCGCATGACCGTGCCGCGCGCCGTGTCGCCGTCGATGCGGCTGCGCTCAAGTTCGAGCTTGGTGATCGCTTCGAGTTTCTGGCCGACATCGACCAAGGGGATTCCTTTTGCCAACGCCGCCGCAACGGGGCCAAAGATGTCGCGTCCGTGGAAGACGGTGGACGTAACACCCCCGCGCCAGAGCGCGGTGTTCGTGCATTCGCGAATGCTCTTCACGCCGAACTTCTCGGCGACGAGCGTCAGGATGCCGTTATCGGGCCCGACGAAGAAATAGCCGGAATCCGTCTCCACGGCAACGGGTTTGCGCTCCGTGCCGACCCCGGGATCGACGATGCAGCAGAAGACTGTGCCTTTGGGGTATTCACCGGCGGCTTCTGCGAGTAGGTAGGCGCCGGTAACGATATCGAAGGGTGGGATGCCGTTGGTGATTTCGTCGACCTTTGCCTCGGGAAACTTCGTGTAGATCGCCCCCTTCAAAATTCCTACGTACACGGAGTCGCTGCCGTAGTCCGTCAGCAAAATCACGTGACCCGAGGGGCGAAGAACATCTTCCGCGTTCGCGGGCGCGACGGTCAAACAAAGCACTGCGGCAAACAGGGCAGCGGCAAATGTGCGAGTCCGAGTGTCCATGGCTTGCAGTCTCTCCAGGTGGTTAACGCGCACGAGGATAACGGGTGGCAGGCTTGGATGCAATGCGCAGGGCCACGCATACGGAGGGTGAGAGTATCTTTGGAGGAAAAGCAGATGCGCCTGCATGGGGAGAACAGAGAACCGCTCCGCGGGCAATCCAAAAGCCTGGTATGCAGAGGACTTCTTCTTGGCCCGCGGAGCGGTCATTTCCGGGATGGTACGCACCTTCTCGGTCGTCCCGAGCGAAGTCGACACGCAACCCCTTCATATGTATTAAACCCTTGATTTGCGTCAGAGTTCCCTATTCAGGCAAAAAAGGAGCGCCGGGAAGTCGCGATGGAGATTCCAGGCGCCCAGGGAGCTGGAGGAAAGGGTTAGAGGGTCAACATGAACGCAACAAGGTCGGCCTTTTCGTTTTCACCTAACCGCAAACCCTGTATGAGATTGAAGAATTCCACGGCATCTGCCAGTGTCAGCAAGCGGTCATCGTGCAGATAGGGCGGGGAATCCTTGATGCCTCGGAGGGCGAAGGTCTTGATAGCGCCATCCGCGTTGGCAAAACGTCCATTCACCATTTGCGGTTTGTAGAAGCGTTCGGTCTGAAGGTTGTGCATTTGGCCGTCGGTGTAGAAAGGCGCCGGGTGACACTCGGAGCACTTGGCCTTCCCGAAGAACAGGGCTTCGCCGCGCTTCTCCGAGGCGGTGGCTTTCGAGTGGTCCAGTTTCCCGTACACGTCCAGCTTGGGCGCGGGCGGGAAATCGAGAATGGACTGCAATTCGGCCATGGCATGCACCTGGCTTCCCCGCTCAAGAATATTCACGCCCTTTTTCGCCGCGGTCACTTGATCGCCGTCAAAGTAGGCCGCACGCTGTTCGAACTCGGTGAAATCCTCGATCGATCGGAGAGCGCGCTGCGACCCGAACAGTCGCGACGAAGAGACTCCACGGAGAGACGGTGTGTCGATGCGATGGCGAAGCTCCTGGGGGCGGATGTCGCCGACCAAATGGGTAGCGGCATTCGTGTGTCCGTTGACATGGCAATCGAAGCAGGTAACGCCCCGGCTGGGCTTCAGGGAGCGGCGGTCATCGGTCAAGTTGAACTGTTGCTGCATGAACGGAGTGACCAGAAGGCGCAGTCCATCAAGTTGTTTGGGATTCAAGATCCCGTCGAACAACTCGAAGTAGTTCATCCCCGTGACGACTTTGCCTTGGGAGACATCGCCAAGATCGGGACGCGTCGACAGGAAGATCGCCGGAGGATACTCCGGGAGAAACTGTGTCGGCAGATCGAAATCCAAATCGTAGCGGGTGAGGTCGCGGCCTTCCTGCTTGTTGATTTCGTCGATGTGGTGCTGGGGAAACAGCATGCCGCCTTCAGCGTGATTCGGGAAAGGCAGGGGTAGCATGCCCAAGGGGAAGACGCCCCTCTCTTTGATGGTCTCCGGCTTCATCTTGCCCAATTGCTGCCACGTGACGCCTTCCGGCAACTTGATGCGCACGCCTTCTTGTACGGCTTTCCCGCGCGACATTTTAGCCGTTGCGCTCGGGCGGTCGCTCAGGTCGTACCGCAGCTCGAGGTGAGCTTTCTGCGCCTTCTCGATCTCCGGCTTCTTCTCCGACATGCGCTTCACGACGGAATCGAAGGGCTCACGGATCACGACCGGCGCGAAGCTGGTCGGTTTTTCGGCGGCTTGCGCATGCGCGTACA
>JBHEKO010000104.1:0-14636 GCA_041859475.1 Candidatus Hydrogenedentales bacterium | reverse complement strand
TATCAACAGCTTTGGTACTGCCGCCACTTTGCGCGCCAGGGATATGTGGTCATGACCATCGACTACCGGCTTATGCCGAAGTATCCGTTCCCGAATTGTCTGCACGACAGCAAGGCCGCGGTTCGCTGGATGCGCCTCAACGCGGAGAAGTATCGAATCGACCCCGAGCGAATCGTTACGTTCGGCGCATCCGCGGGCGGGCACCTTGCGGCATTGCTCGCGGCGACAACCCCCGAGGATGGCTTCGAGGGGGAGATCAATCCCGGCGCGTCTTCGGAAGTCCGCGCCGCCATCAGCCTCTACGGTGCGGTGGACTTGACGCTGTACCGGGACAAGCCCATGCTCGGGCCGTTCGGCTGGGTGACGAAACGATTCATGAAAGACTTTGTGTCGCGGAAATCCGTTGGGTCGAAAGAGACGGCGCTCGAAGACGCATCGCCGATCACGTACGCGCGCCCGGCAACGAAACCGATACTCTTCGTGCACGGTACGGACGACCACTTCGTGCACTACGAGCAGTCCGAACGGTTCTACAAACGCCTGCAAGAACTGGGCGTGCCTACGCGCCTCATCACCGTGAAGAACCGAGACCACGGTTTCGATTACGTCTGCCTGAAACAGCGCAAGAAGATCTTCGGGGAGATGTTGGCGTTCTACGAGGAACAGGGCTGCGGGGTGAAGGGAAAGCAGTAGTTCTTACTATCTCCGGAGCCTGCTATGCGCGGAAGCCCGTTGCTTGCGGCTATCGCGGAAACCGGATAGCGCGATAGAGAATGTACCCGCTGAAAGCGAGAAAGCTGAGTCCAAGTAGGACCGGAGGCAAATTGAGCTCGGTTCTGTTCATGGATAGTCCCATCGCGATCAATCCGAAACTCAGCGCAGCAATGAGGGCTGCTTGCATATACGTGTTTGCCCGCGCGCTATTCATAATCGTCGCAGACTTCGCGCGGGCCGCAACATTCTGGTCGATCAACTCGATCATCCCTTTGACGTCCTCTTCGCAATTGTCTTTACACGCCAGCCCCTTGTTCATGTCAACGGCGCAGTCCGGACACAGTCCCTTGTTGCAGGACTTGCAGAAACCGATGGCTTCACGGTCGTGATGATAGAAACACCGCATGGTGTATACCCCCGCTGGTTACTCGGCATATCGGGGCACATCCCGAAGTTGGCCTAAGCGTATCGAAGTCCGCACGCTTGGTGCAACAGAACACTAATGGAGAAGAGGAGTCGAATTTCCATCTCTCATAGTCGCGCCCGTTCGCCTCCCCTCTTGTCATTGAATTCGGTATTCGGTATACGATGTATACTCGTAGCGGCATCCGGTGCGCGCGGGTGTGGGTGGTTGTCGTTTCATTGACGCAAGCTAGTGTAGGAAAGCTGTTAATGAAGAGCGTGAGAAGTGGAGGATCGGTGAAAGCGGTGGTGGCTATTCTGTTGTGCATTCCGGAGATCTTGTCCTTGATGCCGAAGCTAATGGGCTTCAATTTGTTCTCGAATTCCATTACCGCCACCATGGTGTTGCTCTGCTTTGCGATATCTATTGGCCTGGCTGTATCCTCCATTCGCAAGGGCAACGATGCCGCGTGGACGCTGGGCTTCGTGACACTGGCGATCCACATCGGCGTGCTCGCAAAGTTCCTGCCCACATCGCCGGCAGACTTCTGACAGCGTCTTTGTGAAGACGCTCTTTCGCGTGCACTCAAAAAGGGGAAACATTCATGACCGAGGCTTCGCAACAAGCGCTTATTGGAATGCGGGATTGGACCACCCTCCAGTGGTATGTGATTCCGCTGATGTCGATTGTCTTCTATATCTACACGAAAGAAATGCACAAGGCGCGCGCGACAGGCAATTGGGACGCCGTGTTTGCGGGGCTGACCCTGTTCGGCATGGATTTCGTCAACGAAACGTTGAACGGCCTGATCTTCCATTTCACGCAACGGTCGGCCTTGTGGACCGCGCCCGGCCCGACGGCCTTTCGCACGATGATGGGCTGGAACATCGAGATCATGTTCATGTTCGCGATCTCCGGCATCATCTATTACTACACGATTGACCCCGACTACCGCGTCCGCATTCTCGGCATCTCCAACTGGTGGTTCTGGGCCATCACCTACGCCGCGTTCTGCGTCGTCGTGGAGTTGTTCCTCAACAAAGGCGGCCATCTCGTGTGGGAGTACGAGTTCTGGAACCGGTCGTGGAAGGGGGTGTGGCTGATCTTCTTCTTTGGCTACTTCCATTTCTACGTGGCGATGATCTTCGTCCTCAGCCGCAAGACCATAAAAGCGAAAATCGCCACGAATGTGGTTCTCTATTCGTTGGGTGCGACGTTGAATATCGTCTGCATGGGCGCGTTGGGGTGGTTGTATTGACCAATTCCACCGGTGCGATGCAAGGAGTGTCTCGATGAGCCACGTGGTAGTGTTTACAGAAGAGCGAGCCACAAACACTTGATTCGGAAAGATGGACGATAAGATCTACAAAACGGACTCCGAAGGAAGCCCCATACTGCCGGAGCGCCTAAAGACGACATGCGAGCGGCAAGCGCAAGATGCGCGCGATTTGGGTATCTTGAACCGGTGCGCGAAACGGTCGAATCAAGAAGTATTTGATGTGCTGGCTTTCCAAGTGGATCTGTTCAAGGAGGGGGATTGGTGGTGAAGAGCGTTCCTTGGCCCGCCCCTGCTCATTTGCTTTGCTAGATAGCAGAAGCCCCCGGTGGGGGTAGCACCGAGGGCTTTGCTGGGACTGTGCTTTCCGTCTTCTAAGCGAGACGAGTAGATAGAAGCAATGTCTGTGCCAATGCTTCTGAAGGGGCGGTTTCTTTGTAAGTCCTTCTTGTGCAAGGATCGGCCTGCTTCGCCGGTATTCAACTGACAGATTGTCACCGCCAACAGTTCGGCAGATCGCCGAAAAACCGCCGCCCGTTGTCGGCCCGGGATTGCTAAGTCGTTTCTACACTTGCATTTTTGCCTGTTTGTAAGGCACTCTTGCTTTAGTAGGCGCCGGGAGAGTCACATAATGCCAGGAAGTGAAACCACGGAACTGCGCATCTTCTGTGTCTGTGGGCAGAAGATGAGAGTCTCCGAGGATATGTTCGGACGCCCGGGCAAGTGCATTGCGTGCCGGCAGAAGATTCGTATTCCTCGGATCGACGAGATGCCCCCCAATACGGTCGAGCTCCATCTGAAGGACCATCCGGAGTTCCTGCGCAAGGTCAAGAAACGTCCCGTGGACAGTTCGTCGTCGTTGCCGTTGGAAGAGCGGGAGATGACGCTCGAAGGGGATATTTCGGACGGACCCGGGCAAGGCTCGATTCCAATCGGCTATCTGGAAACGCAGCGGCTTCTATTCAGTCTCGACGCCAAGGCGGACACGTTGCTCGCCGAAGGCAGCGAGGCGAGCGCCGGCGCTCCAAGCGCGGAGGAGCTGAAGAAATACAAGGCCCGAATCCAGGATGCATTGAATGATCTCGAGGAGGAGTTGCGGCAACGTCTGATGGAAGCGGCCATCGAACTGGCCACGGCTCAGGAGACCATTGGCGAGCTTCACTTGGCCGTTCGCGTAGGCGAGATGACGTTCGCGGAGTATGTGCCGCAAGTGGATCGCCTCCGCCGCCGCCGCGACACGATGGAACTCCGTCAAACCGATTTGCGGGGATGGTTGGCAACGCGCACGGCTTCCGCCGCGGGTGGATATCTAGATGCGAGTTTCGACCAGATCCCGCCCGCCCCGATTCGCGTGACGTTCGGGCGCGAGATTGAAGATGCGACGTCGCTGCTGGATTGGCACATTGAGGGATTGCGCAGGGCCTTGGCGAAACGCATGGAGGCAGAGCGCGCGCTGAGCGAGTTCAAATCCGGTGGAGAGCCGGATGCGAAAGATAGCTCCGATCGTCGTGACGGCCTTCGAGCGGCCAGAGACCGGGCAGTCGCCGAGGTGCAGTACTATCGCGAGCGCCTCGATCAATTGGCGCGCGATTACGCGGGCGACGTGCAAGCGGTGGACGCGCAACTCGATCATGCGCGAAACCGGCTCAAGGTCGGAACGATCAACTCGACGCAATTCGCGATGATTGAAAGCGACCTCATCCGGGCGAAAACCGATCATGCCAAGGCTCGACGCCTTGTTGCGCGCGCGTTGGGAGCCAATTCGTCCGACGAAGTACCTCATCCGCGCGGCACGTTTCTCGAACGCCTCGCGCAATCGGGCGACGGCATGCGTGTGCCGCTCGACGCGTGGATCGCATGGGGCGGTGCTGTGCTTATGGTCGCGGCGCTATTCCTTCCTCTGGCGGCGGATCTGTCGGCATTCAACATCTTCCGCAACGTCGGCGCGCGCGACGTAGACGCGCACTGGCTGGTCTCCTTTCCAGCGGCCTTGGCCTTGCTCGCCACGTTCATCGCGTTTGTGCCTCAGCAGTCCGCGCGGGGCCTCATCATGTGCGGGATCTGGGTTATTGGTTGCGTTGCATCGGCGGGGTACGTGCACGAGTCGGCCTATCTCGACAGCGCCACGGGCGAACGCTTGCGCGAAGGGGGCTGGTTGTTGTTGCAGCCCGGTCTCCTCGTCTACATCGCAGGCTTGGGCGCTATTGGCGTCTCTTCCTTGTTCTCCCTTGGCCCTTTGCGCGACGTGCGGGCGATCCTTCCCCTGGCGGGTGTGCTGACGTTGGCGGCGGTGGCCATCATTGTTACCGAAATTGGGGGATTGCGCACGCCGCAGCCCGAAGTGGCCACGAATTCGACCTACGTGAACGACGCTGCGCAGCCCGCGTTCGAGACCCAGGTAAAAGTCACGAACGAAGGCAGGCGCTTCATGCTGCTTTCGAGCCACTCGACGCTGCGCAATGCCTACGACTTTCTGATGGAGCGAAAGATCGGAAGCGACTCGTGGGAAGAGTCCGCGCCGCCTATCGCGTTTCGTACCGGAGACTCACCCCGGCCTATGCCGAGGGCGGGCGCCCCGGAGAATATCCCCTTGCAGCCCAGCGAAAGCGCTGCCTTCACCTACATGTTGCCGCCGGGTGAGTATCGCGTGCAGTTAGGGTCCAAAGCGGCGGGCTGGCGCACCGCGTCGGCGTTTACACTTAAGCCACCCGCAGATGCCGTGGCCCCGCCCAGTGTAGCTCCCGTGCCGCTGCCGCCGGGTCCCGAGACTGCGCAGCCTGAAGTTCAGACTCCTGCAACGGAGACGCCGTCCATCCCCACTGAATTGGCCGATATGCTTACGGCGGAGGTCATGCTACGCGGCATCATGGCGCAGCCCGGCCGTGACGCCAGCTTTTCCATTCAGGTGACGTTGCCCGACGGCCGCTCTCGGCAGCAGAGCTATTCCGTAGGCGATGAAGTGCACGATGGGTGGGCCGTCAGCGAGTTCAATCCGAAGGAGCAAACGGTGACCTTGGGGAAGGGGTCGCAGATCTTAATCCTACGGCGGGGCGACCTTTATAAGCTTAGGCCAGGAAACTGAGCCTGCTAGCGGAACATACTCCCTTAGCACTTCAGCCGGAGTAAAGGACTCCAGAGGCGCATCTCGCCGAGTCTACTGCTTGTCGGTCTTCTTCTTATACTTGTCTATCTTCTCTTGCACGCCTTCGAGTTTGGGGTCCAGGCGATTCGCCCGCACCCATTCGCCCACGGCGCGAGCCTTGTCTCCTTTGAGAAGATAGACATCGCCAAGGTGATCGCGCAGCACGGCGTCGTCGCTGGTCATCGTGGCGATGGCCTTCCGAATGGATTCGAGCGCGAGATCGGCCTTGCCCTGCCGGTAGTAAATCCAGCCTTGGCTGTCGAGATAAAACGCGTTGCCGGGTTGGATAGCGAGCGCTTGGCCGAGGAGCTTTTCCGCCTCGTCGAGTTTCATGTCGTTCTCGGCATACATGTACCCGAGATAGTTCATGACTTCCGAATCTTCGGGGTCGAGCGCGAGCGTGGCCTTCAAGTGCTTCTCCGCGTCCTTAAACTTGTCGAGCGCCTCGTACACCGTGCCGAGGTAATAGTGAAGCCACTTGTCGGGGCCGTACTGCGTCAAGGCGGCTTCCAAGACTTCTCCCGCCTCCGAATTGTTCTCAAGATTGATGTACGTCCGCGCGAGAACGATATCCACATTCTTGGACTTTACGCCTTCGTCTCGAAATGCCTTGAGGATTGTGATGAGAAACTCGCCCACGTCGTCTTTTCCGTACCGGAAGATCATCGAGTTCAGATAGTCCGAGCACTCGGAGTCGATCTCTCCCTCGATGCTATCGAGCGAATCCAGAAGCGGACGAAAAGGCTGCGAGGCCGATTTGCGGGCGCACGCGCGCATCAGCGTGCCGAGTATCGGCGCCCCGTCCGGGGGAGCGGCGTCCGAGGCTTCGCCGTACTGCCCCGCGCGAATCAGCAGGTACATCAGGTCCAGGCTAAGCTGAGGCTTGGCATTGCCCTTCGCGACAACGGCCTTCAACTCATCCGCCGCCGCCTGATACTGCTTCTGCTGGCCCAGCGCCCCAGCCAGATACTGGCGGCCTTCATCGTCGTCGGGCGATTGCTTCAGGTAGAGGCGGAATTGCTCCGTCGCCGCCGCTGGGTCGCCCAGTTCGAGCAGGCACACGCCCAACAGCAGCCGTGCTTGCGACAGGGCAGCGTCGAGCCCCAGGGCCTTTTCAAATGCTGCCTTGGCCGATTCGACATTGTTGATGCGCAGATACGTCGCGCCGAGTTGCAGGTTCAGTTGGGCGGACTGCGGGTTTAGCTCGATGAACTTCTCCAGCACGTCGATGGTCGTTATCTGGTCGTTTGCCTGTTCCCCCGCGAGGATGAGGCGCTGATAATCTTCCGGGTCCGTGGGCTTCAGCTCGACGGCCTTCTGGAATGCTTGGGCGGCGTCTTCGTACTTGTTCTGCTCTTGATAGATGCGCCCGAGAATGATCCACAGGCTCGCGTCGTCCTTGCGCTGATCGAGGACCCGCTTGCACATTTGTTCCGCGTTTGGATAGTCCTGAAGATCGACATAGTATTGAATCAACCGGATGTTGAGCGAAAGCGAATCCGGCGCGAGATCGGACGATTTGCGAAACTGCTCCAAGGCCTTTTCATATTTTCCGTCGCGCTGGTGAATCACCCCCAGCAGATAGTGCGTGTACGCGTCCGAACGTTTGACGCTATGACTCGCCGGGCCGGATTGCGCATCCGGTGCGGTTGCGCAGGCCGACCACAATACAAGCACGATGGCAATCATCATCCGCGTCCCTTTTCGTGGGTGCATTAGAAAATCCCTGATGCGTTGTCAAACCGCGTTCGGTTGGTCGAACAGGCTTCCTGTTCGATGGGCTTCGGTGAAGGGGGCAAAACTCAGCCGGTGGGCAGGGCAGGGTCCATGGTGCTCGATGGCCGCCAGGTGTTCTTCCGTTGCATACCCCTTATGCCGGGCAAAGCCGTATTCCGGATACTGTTTATCGAGATCGCGCAGAAGCCGGTCGCGCGTCACCTTGGCGATGATGCTTGCCGCGGCGATGGACTGGGAGAGGCGGTCGCCTTTGACGATACGCCGGTGCGGTATCGGGCAACCGGGCACTGCAAACCCATCGACCAGCAGGTAGTCGGGCGCTGGTTTCAGGGCCGTGGCCGCAAGGGTCATGACGCGATAGTTGGCAGTCTGGATGCCCATCTTGTCGATTTCCCACGACTCCACAATCGCGCAGCCGATGTCGTGACCCTCACTCGTGAGCCGCTTGTACAGGGCTTCGCGCTCCGATTCCTTCAGGAGCTTGGAGTCGTTCAGGCCGGGGACGGGTTCCTTCAGAACGACGGCCCCTGCAACGATGGGTCCGGCCAAGGGTCCACGGCCCGCTTCATCGACGCCAGCCACGCGAAGAAAGCCCACCGCGCTTGCCTCGTGCTCATAGCGCAGCATGGATTCCATGCGATCTTTGGAGGATTTTTCGAGCAGTTCGCGCCTTTGGCACAGCGCGAGCAAGGCTCGGGCGCCGCTCCGATCGTCCGCTTCCAGGTCGCGCAGAAAGGCCCCCGAATACGGAGGGCCGGCATCCACGCGGTTTCGAAGCGCCGTAAGGCTTTGTTTCACCTGAACCATGCTCCAGAAAAAGAAAATGGGGCGGACATCATCCGCCCCAAGCATACCACGTCAAATGTCGCGAATTCTTTCCTACTCGGCGGCTTCCACCGGCGCGGCGGCAACAACCTTCTTGGTGGCCGACCGTTCGCGTCCGCGGACACGCGCGGCTTTACCCGAACGCTCGCGAAGGTAGTAGAGTTTGGCGCGGCGCACACGGCCTTCGCGCACAACTTCGACTTTCTCGATGCGCGGCGAATGGATCGGGAACACGCGCTCGACGCCTTCGCCGAAAGCGACGCGGCGAACGGTAAACCGTCCCTCGGGGGTTTCCCCGCCTTTGCGCCCGATGACCACGCCTTCATAGACCTGGATGCGCTCCTTCTCGCCTTCAATGATGCGGAAATGCACCCGGACCGTGTCGCCGATGTTGAACTTCGGCACTTTGCTCGCCGGTTTCTTCTGGGCCTGCTTCAATTCTTCCAAGATATTCACGACTCGACCTCCCTTTCCGACTCCACGTCTTCCCGCTCGATTTCCTTCAGGAGCGCACGATCCTCTTTATCGCAGGCCTCGAGCAAATCCGGACGCCGGTGTTTCGTTATCCGCAGGGCCTCTTTCCGCCGCCATCGGCGAATCGCCGCATGGTTTCCGTCGCGCAACACCGCCGGCGCTTCCATCCCGCGGAAGACCGGCGGCCGCGTGTACTGCGGCGAGCCCAAAATCCCATCGTAAAACGAGTCCGTCGCAACGGACTCCCAATCGCCGACCACGCCGGGGATCATCCGGCTCACGGCCTCGATGACCACCAACGCGGGCAACTCGCCGCCGCTCAGCACGTAATCTCCTATCGAGATCTCGTCCGTGCACAGCGCCTGGCTCACCCGCTCGTCCACACCCTCGTACCGGGCGCAGACCAGCACCAAATCGGGTTGCTGCGCCAACTCGCGCACCAACGCCTGCGTCAAGGGCCGTCCTCGCGGCGACATCAGAATCACCCGCGCGAGCGAATTCCGGTCGCGCAAGCTCTCCACCGCCTCGAACAACGGCTCGCACTTCATCACCATACCCGGGCCGCCGCCGAATGGGGCGTCGTCCACCGTGCGGTGGCGGTCCGTCGCGAATGAGCGAATGTCGGTCACGCCTACGGTGAGTGCATTCCGCTCGATTGCTTTTCCGAGGAGGCTCACCTTCAGCGGGGCCGCGAAGAACTCGGGAAAAATCGTGAGAACGTCAATCCGCATCGTCGACCGCATACGGTTCGTACTCGCCAACGACGAGCCGGCCCTTTTCCCATTCAATCGATTCAACTGTATTCGCGATAACCGGCAGCAGCATCCGCTTGCCTGCCGGAGTCTCTATCTCAATGACGTCGTTCGCGCCCGTTTCCACGGCGTCTCGAATCACTCCGACCCGCTCGTTCCGGCTCGTCACGACTTCAAATCCAATCAGTTCCGAAAGCTCGTACTCGCCTTCGCGCGGCGCCCGAACCGCTTCCGGTTCGATGAACACCAACGCGTTGCGCATACCCGCCACCGCGTCTCTCGGCACACCCGCCGCCAAGGCAATCACTATCGCGTCCTTGCCGGCGTTCACGCTCGCCACTTTGCACCGGACGGCCGCCGTGTCGTCGCGACCGACGCGGACCCACTCCACACGTTCGACCCGGCTACGCGCCGACCTTCGGGGTTGCACACGCAACTCACGCCGGGCCGGATTCACCGACCGGACCACGCCAATCTCGACCCACGGGCCGGCCATGGCGCGGCTCCGCCGCTACTCGACGATCTGAAGAACGGCGCGCGTGTCGGACTTCGTCGTCGCCGAAGCAAGGACCGAACGCATCGCCTTGGCGGTCTTGCCGCTCTTCCCGATGACTTTTCCCATGTCTTCGGGATTCACGCGCAATTCCACGACCTGACCTTCTTCGCTCTCGATGATACGCACGTTCACGTCTTCGGGATGAGCCACCAGCTTCTTCGCGATGAACTCAACCAATTCGTTCAATGGTGTCATGCTCGTCATGCCTCGTCCGCGTTACGCGGACGCCTCGCCTTCCGGCTTCGCGCCCGAAGCATACGCCGCCATCAGGCCCCGCTTCGTCAACATCGCGCGGACGGTGTCCGAAGGCTTCGCGCCTTTCGTGAGCCACGAAAGGGCCTTCGCTTCGTCGATTTCCGCCTGCGGTTCGGGACGTGCGCACGGCTGGTACACACCGATCTGCTCGATGATGCGCCCACGGGTGCGATCCCGCGAGTCCATCACCACGACCCGGTAGTAGGGCGCGTGCGTGCGCCCGCCGCGCTGCAATCGAATTACTGTCGCCATGTCTTTTCCTTCGTCTCCCTGTTGACCGTTCTCTGGGTCGTGTATTCGGCACGGGCTCAGAATCCCGGCATGCGCATCATACGGCGCTTCTTGCCGCCGCCTTTCATCATCTGTTGCATCATCTTCTTCATCTTCTCGAAATCTTTCAGCAGGCGGTTTACTTCCTGCACCGAAGTGCCGCTGCCGTCCGCGATTCGAAGCCGCCTGCTCCCGTTGATGATCTTCGGGTTTTGGCGTTCCTTCTTCGTCATCGAATGGATGATCGCTTCCGTATACTTCAACTCGTCGGCATCGAACTCGAAATCGTCGCCAAGCATTTTCGACATGCCCGGAATCTTCTTCACCAAATCGCCCAGCGGCCCCATTTTCTTGACCTGGCGAATCTGCTCCATGAAATCCTCAAGGTCCCACGAGGCCTTCTTGGCCTTTTTCTGGAACTCAAGCGCCTTGTCCTTGTCGATGACCTCTTGAGCCCTCTCGACCAGCGACACAATGTCGCCCATGCCGAGAATCTGATCGGCCATCCGCTGCGGGAAGAACGGCTCGAGGGCGTCGAGCTTCTCGCCCGTACCCACGAACTTGATCGGACATCCCGTCACATGGATCAAGCTGATGGCCGCGCCGCCTCGTGCGTCGCCGTCCATCTGCGTCAAAATCACGCCCGTCAGCGGCAAATTCGCGTGGAACTGCTTCGCCGAGTTCACCGCGTCCTGACCCGTCATCGCGCTCGCCACGAACAGAATCTCGTGCGGTTTCACCTGCGCGTGAATCCGGCGGACTTCCGCCATCATCTCGTCGTCCACGTGGAGACGGCCCGCCGTGTCGAGGATGATGATGTCGCAATTGCGCATCTGGGCCTCGCCCAATGCCATCACGCACGTGTTCACCGGGTCCGCGTGCTCGCCGAGACTGAAACTCTCGACGCCCGCTTGTTCCGCCACCACTTCCAACTGCTTGATGGCAGCAGGCCGATATACATCCGCGCCGACCAGCAATGGCCTGCGCCCATTCTTCTTCAGAAACATCGCCAGCTTACCGGCCGATGTCGTTTTGCCCTGCCCCTGGAGACCCACCATCATGATGATCGACGGCGGCGTCTGCGACAGCATCAGCGGCACGTTCGACTGCCCCATGATCTTGATCAACTCGTCGTGAACAATCTTCACGATAAGCTGACCCGGCTGGATGCTCGCCATGACCTCCTGGCCGAGGGCGCGCTCCTGCACGTCCGCGATGAACTGCTTGACTACCTTGTAGTTAACGTCGGCTTCAAGCAGCGCCATCCGGATTTCCTGGAGACTGTCCTTCATGTTCTTCTCGGTCAGTTTGCCCTGACCTCGAATGTTCTTGAAGACCCGATCCAGTTTCTGGGAGAGCGATTCAAACATGGTTCAACACGGTCTCTTGCTTAGGTAGTTTTCCTTCGCCGGACATAATTCGCCCTATGGGCGGACTGGGGAATATAGCATACGGAGGAAACCCCCTGCAACTGCGGGCGTTGCCCCTGATTTCGCCCCCGGTCCGGGGGGATTTGTCGGGGGACCGTGCGGCAGGCACGGGCGATTTCCCGCGAGGGGACTATCTCTGGCGTCGAAAACGTCTGAATTCAGCGATCATCTTGTTTGGCGGCCACCTCTATCCACTGCAGAAGCGCTTCCCTGCCTTGCGAATAGCATTCTTCGCCCACGGTGTGGCCCTTGTCGCCGGTGAGGTGGAATTCCACGCAGGAGGCGCTGTGCTGCATTTCTTCGTTGGCCTTGCACACGTCTGCATAGAATTGCTGGCAACGCTGCGTGCCGACGCGGTCGTCGGACGAGCCGACTGCAATGTAGATGTTTCGTCCGGCCATGTCATGGGCAAAACGGGAAAGCCAGAGGTTCTTCACGTCCTCGCGGTCGCGGTCGGCGGCGAACTCCGTCAATACGCTCCAGTCGGTGACTGGCGCGAATCCCGCTCCGGCGGCGATGCGTTTGTCGGCGGCGAGAAGCCGCAGAGCCATATACCCTCCGCGCGAAGTCCCTGCCACGGCAATGCGGCCCGGGCGCGCCCAGCCGCGCCGGATGCACTCGTCGATCACGGCTCTGCCGTCCTCCACGAACAGGCTGAACGGATCCTCGCCGGCAACGAACGCGTTGCGCAGCCCGGCGATGTCGGAGCCGTAGGCCCCCACACGTTCTCCGTGCATGGGGAGATCGAAGCTGACTACGCGGTGGCCGTGTGCCAGGAAGCCGTCGGCGGTCAGGCAATAGGGTTTGACCGACGACGAGGTATAGCGGTCGAAAGAGAACGTCAACAAGAGAGCAGGGTCGACGGCCATGCGTTCTTGCGGCGGAGAAAGCAGCCGCGCCGTGACGGACCTGTTCCCAACCTGGACGTCGAATTCGGTTGCCGTTGCGGCGGCGGCCTCGCTCGAGATGTTCGTAGCAGGGCGCAGATACAGCGCGTAAACACAGGGCGCGACAGTGGCCGCACCTTTCAGGCGGATTTTGAAGCGCAGGGTTCTGCCGCCCAATTCGTGAAGGCTGCCGTGGGGCCACGTGACTGGGCAGGCGAATCCCGCGGAGGCAGGGACGGTCCCTGCATCGGCATCGGAATAGCCGGGAAGCAAGGCGAAGCGGTCATCCGCCAGTTCCACGGATACCGCGTTGAGCCCTTCCCCGTTGATGTAGACGTCGCAGCCTGACGCAGGCAGCGTCACTGGCGTGGACCACACGTACCCATCTTTCTCTCCGGCGACTAGCGACAATCCACCCCAGCGATCTTTGGGAAGCGTCGCCAGTGCGACTTCGCCCCAGTAGTCTTCGTTGGGTATGCCCGGTTTGCCGTAATCCGAATTGCGCCAACGTCCGTGATAGATGCGCGTCTCGTCGCCTACGTTAAGAATCCCGTTGGCTTGACAGAGGACGGTCGGCAACGTCTTGCCGGAAATGGGAGTGGCGGGAGACTCGTCGGCTTTCAACCAGACGTGCCCTTTTACGGGTTCGCGGAAGAAGAGGCCATCGTTGCTCACGACCAGCCCGAAGTCCCCGGAGATCTTTCCGAAATCCGGATTGTTGTGCCAGATGCAATATAGCCCGACCAGCACGTTGCCCAGGCTTCTGGCCCCAATGCCCAGATGGACCTCGTCGCGTTCTGGATTTGCGACGTAGGGAAGGGCAAACGATTCCGCTGACTCGCCAATCCAATGGTCGAAATCGGACGAGACCCACGCCTTGCCGACGCGCGCGGGACTTCCACCGTCTTCACGGGCTTGAAGCGTCTGCGAATTCGCAAAGTAGTAGCCGTTGAACGTGTAGAACGAGGCGTGCTCGAGAAAGGAGGAGATAGGTGGCTTTGGAGCCGTATTCCAATGGATACCGTCGCTGCTTGTGGCGATGCGCATCGTCGGAAACTCGAAGGGATCGAATTGAGACCAGAACGCGAGCTTGTAGCGCCGCGCTGGATCGGGGTCGTCTTCGTCCTTGATGACGCACGCGTCGCCGGTGAGCGCACTGGGCAGGTCGAACGCATTGTTTGCGCGCGACCCTTTGAACAACAGTTGATCCAGATTCGGCTTTTGCCAGTGAATACCGTCCGCGCTTTCGGCATAGCACAGAGGCCCCGGAATGACGTCTCTCTTCCACCGCTCGGCTTGCGCCATTAGCGCATCGGGCCAATCCGGATTCCGGCCCGTGTGGCACGCGTAGTACCACATCCGATACTTGTCTTGGTCGCGAAGCACCGTGCCATAGAAATGCGTGGCCAGGTAGTCGGGCGCGTTGGGATTGTCGCGGCTCGGGGTGAGCACCGGTTCCGCAAGCACCGTTGGCTTCGTAAGCGAACAACGCAGATTGCTTCTCAAGGGGAGCGAGACATCGTCTATTGCCAGCAAGACCGCTTCACGCGCAACGGACACGCCGGTCATGGGGAAATAGAACGCGTCGGATCGAGGTGCGTTCGAGCTTGCGTCTTCGGGCTCCGCTTGGGCAGGCGCGCACACGATAGCGACAACGATGATGAGAGTTGTGAATAGACATTTGGACACGTCCATGAGAGTCCTCCGGCCATCGGTGCGGGTACGTTGATACTCCTGGAACACCCCTGTCCCCGGAGTATAACCAATCGTATCCTCGGGGTGCGCTTATCCGGGCGAGGTTGCGACGCCGCCTTGCCTGCGCCAATGTCGCTGCGGGTGCACGTGCAATCTCCGAGCCGCTTGCACAATTTCAGTGTGCTTTTCAGTTGTCCAGTTACCCGGGGTGGGGGGGGGG
>JBHEKO010000005.1:0-24446 GCA_041859475.1 Candidatus Hydrogenedentales bacterium | reverse complement strand
ATCACCGCCAGCGTGGAGCGCTACGCCATCTTCAGCGACCCCAACTACCCGCCCACATACGACAAGCATTTTGAATGGCCTCGCATTTCGTTCCTGTTCTCCGATCTCGATCCCTCCGCAGGCGGACAGGTCTGGGGCCGGTTCATGGACGACCGCATGGTCGTTACCTTCGAGAACGTACCCGCTTACGAGGGACCAGGCACGACGGTCCCTGGACAGAATTACAACAATACAGTCCAATGCGAGTTGTTCTATAGCGGGCACATCCGCATCACCTACGGCTTGGTGACAGCGAAGAATGCCGTCGTTGGCATTTCGGACGGTCGCGGCATTCCGTACAGCGCCACGGACATCATTGACGGCATCAAGAACTCTGCCATTAGAACTACAAATCTGTCGGATCTCACCCCGCCGCTCGCCATCCAGATAGACCCGATTCCCATTCAGTACGTCTCCGTGGGCGATGTCGTCCAATTCACCGTGCACGCCACCACGTCGCCTGCGGCAACCGTGACGTACTCGATGCCGTATTATGACACGTCGGGGGCAACATTCAATCCCACCACGGGTGCCTTTAGCTGGGATACGACCGGGAAGTCCGGTGGTGTGTATGAGGTTGCTTTCATTGCCACCGCTGGTTCGCTATCTGCAAGTCAAATCGTCTACGTTTACGTCAACGAAGACGATACCTTGCCAGTGGCCCAGAATTTGACGCTGCTGCCCACGCCGCCGCGCGACAGCGACAACCTGCTCGGCGCCTACGACTACGTCCACAATTCCTTGAGCGAAGGCCCAAGCACCATCTTGTGGTTCAGGAACAATGCCCACATGCCCGTGTTCAACAATCAGTTGACCATTCCAGCCGCCGCCACCCAGCAGGGAGAGCAATGGTACTTCACCGTCCTGCCCACGACCACTCCCGTTGGATACAACATTGGACCGGTGTACTTGCGCGGCGCGGTGGTGCAATCGCCAATTGTGACCATCGGCCCCGACACGAAGTCGGATGCGAATAAGGACGGTAAGATTAACTCGGTCGATCTGCAGGGCATCGCATCTGCCGTGCTGGGCGGGATTGATCCTCGGGTGGATCCCGATGTAAACGGCGACGGCTCCGTGGACGCCTCGGACATTCAGATTACGGTCAACACCATCTTGCTCGGCAACTAGGCGCGAGGGCCCGCGGCGGCATGGAAACGCGTCGCTACGTGAAGCGGTCGGCGGACACGGTCCCGTCCGAGCGAAGTACGTGCGGCTTTCGTCGGCGTCTGTTCAAGAAGGACGACGCCGTGCCGGTCAGCATTACCCACCTCAGCGTGCACGACGCCCGCGAACATTGGCATGAGCACACGCACGAGTACTACTACGTCATCCAGGGGGCCGGCGAACTCGTAATCGACGGTGAAGCCGTTCCAGTTCAGCCTGGCGACTGTATCTGGATACAGCCGGGCGCGCGTCACTACGCCCAAGGCGAACTCGAATCGTTGATCGTCGCGTCTCCCGCCTACGATATGGCAGACACCTATTTCGCCGACGGTAATGCCCCCATGGCTGGCCCGCAAATCTGAACCCAAAACTGGATCAAACACATTAGCGTCCGGGGTGGCTTGGCCTCCCCGGACGTTCTTTCCGTACCGCCGCTATCTTTGCGGCAGTGTATTCTCCCTCAGCCGCGCTCCGGCAGAGGCTTCACCGTCCGCAACGCAGGGCCGGTGTACCGGCTTAGCGGACGATAGATGCGGTTGTTCATGGCCTGCTCGATGAAGTGCGCGCACCAACCTGTCATCCGCGACGCCACGAACAACGGCGTATATAGATCGAGCGGCAGGCCCAACAGGTAATACGTCAAGCCGCAGGGATAATCCACGTTCGGGAAGATCTTTTTGTCGTTGACCATCGGATCTTTGATCGCATCGTAAATGGCCATCCACTTCTGCTCGCCTTTGCTCTCAGCAAGTTTGCGCAGTTCGCGCTCCAGGATGCGCGCACGGTGATCGCCGTTCTTGTACACGCGGTGGCCGAACCCCATCACCTTCTGCTTCGTCGCGAGGGCATTCGCAATCCACGCCTTCGCTTCGTCCGCGGTCTTGAACTGCTTCAACATCTCCATGGCCGCCTCATTGGCCCCACCGTGGAGCGGACCTTTCAGAGCGCCGATGGCCCCCGTCACCCCGGACACCATGTCCGACATCGTCGAACAGATGACCCTGCACGTGAATGTGCTCGCATTGAACTCGTGCTCCGCGTAGAGGATCAGCGTCAGATCGAGCAAATGCGCCGACAACGCATCCGGCACGATCCCTTGCGCCTGATACAGAATCTGCGCCGCATGCGACAGTCCGCACATCGTCTCGATGGGTTCTTTTCCGTTCAACAGCCGGTACCGCGCGGAAACGATCGCCGCCGATTGGCCTATCAGCCACAACGCCCGCTGGTACATCGCCGAGAAGTCATTCCCGCGTACCGGATCGTAATGTCCCGCGAACGACACCATGCTTCGGAGCACATCCATCATCGGCACGTCGTGCGGGATCAGCCGCAACGCGTCGATTACCGGTTTCGGCAGCGTATGCGCCTCCTCGACGACCGCCTTGAGTACATCAAGCTGCATTTGATCCGGGAGTTCGCCGTACAGCAGGAGATGGGCCACCTCCTCGAACGTAACCTTCTCCGCCAGATCCTCGATGGCATAGCCGCGATATAGAAGCACGCCTTGATCGACGCACGCGATCTCCGTGCCGCCCGCGATGACGCCTTCCAGTCCAGGCCGGAAATTATCTTCGGACATGACCCTACCCTCCATGGATTGCGATTGACACCAGGCTCCCGGCCTTGCTCCGGGCTTAAACTTGATAATCGAGCAGTTCGTACAACTCGCGGCGCGTCTGCATCAACTCGAGCATGTCGCGCTGCGTGCCGGTCGCCCGCAGTTCTTGCAGCGCCGATTGCATCGCCTTCATCGCAATGCGCTGCAGCGTCACGGGAAATAGGACGATGTTATATCCCATTTCCGCGAACTCGTCCACGCTCAGGTACGGTGTCTTTCCGAATTCCGTCATGTTCGCCAGGAGTATCGTGTCCACGTCCTGGGCGAACCGCGCGAATTCCTCCGCTCCCTGCAGCGCCTCCGGGAAAATGCCGTCCGCGCCCGCTTCCAGATACGCGTGCGCGCGCTTCACCGCGTCGTCATAACTCGTCACGCCCCTCGCGTCCGTCCGGGCAAGCAACAAGAAATCGTCTGTAGACTTTGCCTCCGAAGCCGCTGCGATCTTCTCGCAGAACTCCTCCATGGATACGAGCGTCTTGCCATCGAGGTGTCCGCACCGTTTCGGGAATTCCTGATCCTCGAGGTGAATACCGCTGATCCCCGCCGCTTCCAGCAGATGCACCGTTCGCGCTGCGTTCTCCGGACCTCCATAGCCCGTATCTGCGTCCGCGATGATCGGTATGCTCGTGGCATTCGCGATGGCCGCGCAATGCGCTACCGACTCCGTGAGCGTCATCAACCCCACATCCGGCATGCCGCCCACGCTATTGGACAGCACTGCCCCGGAAAGGTAGATGGCTTCAAACCCCTCCTGCTCGATCAGCCGCCCACTCAACGCATTGATAGCCCCAGGCATAGCTACCGTGTGATCCGCGAGCAAAGCCCGCAACCGATCCGAACGCTCAAGCGAATCAGGCGTCACGACTGCAATCTCCGCAACTGACCCGTACCCGGGGAACTACCCCCCGAATGCAGCATTCCAACTGGGAAAGTCTCACGCACGCACTGAAGCGTGACACCACGCGCTTGTCCATGTCAAGAGGCCCAGGGCTACTCGCGGGCTGTTACGCTCTTCGGGCCTATTGGTCCTCGGGGTCCTTCAGCTCCTTCCCGCAACCCTACCGCACATCCACTCCTCCGACTCCACCTTTCGTCAGGTTGGGATTCGGCAATCCGTCATTCGCCGTTTGCATCTCATCCCACCGCAAGTACTCCACGTGCCCATCCGCGAAAAGGAACAACCGTGCGCCACCCTCGCAAAACCACCCCTCGTCTTTCGCGAACGCCGAATGGTTTGCGTACCACTCCCCGGCGATGATCTTTCGTGTAGGATTTCGCACCGCCGACAACCGTTGCGGCACTGTGTCCACGGCCCCCTGGTAGTTGTCCGAGACTTCCGACATCGCATCGATTTGCTCGGGTGAATGATAGAACGCCATCGAATACGCGTACGACGTGCTCTCGTACTTGTTCTCCGACCTCGGGTCTTTCGGACACCAAAACACGCCCGGATTGTCCTTGTTCCCAGGGATATACGTCGTCAGCAGCGTCCGCCATCCACGCCCCATCCAAAGCCAGTAATACGGACTGGTGCTCAGTGGATCCTGCGCTGCCGGATATTTCTCGTTGTTTTCCTGCACGTACAGCTCGAAGGCAATGCCGATCTGCCGCAGGTTATTTGCGCACGAAGCCCGCTGCGCGCTCTCCCGCGCCCGCACCAACGCCGGCAACAGCAATGCCGCCAAGATCCCGATTATCGCAACCACCACCAACAGCACGACCAATGTAAAGCCAAACGGCGCGCCTCCCCTCCGGACAATCGACATTCCTCTCCGCATGCATTCCATTTCCCATGGGTTGAACAGCGCCAAGACAGCCAAGACAGGCCGAGATTGTACGCGCTCCCGCCGCCGCGCTCAACGCGCCCACAACGCCTGTTATCCCAACACCCGAATGTGTCGCTTGCTCTGGACTCCCCAGTTAGGCCTTTCAAATCCTCTTCCCTTGTTCCCGACCCTAGATCGCATTCTGCCGTTATCCCGGCACCGCGCTCGGCGATCGCGGCGCTACCGGTTGCCCGAAGATTGCGGCTAAACCCTAAGGCGGCATTTCACGCCTGCAATTGGCAGGCAGCGCCTGCTTCGGCGAATCAGGCGCCAGATACGGGGTCTATGCCTTCCGAGACGCGTTCAACGGTCATTTGCCAGAGTTCGCATCATGCCGGGAAACGCATCATTGACCCCGTGGAGTGCACTCGCTAGAATCCAGCGGAATCCCACCGTTTTCGGAAGTCGAGGAGGATACTGCTTTGGGTCTCAATTCTGCACGGTTCAACGGCCTCTTGGCGCGCTTCGGCAACGTGCGCGTGTTGGTCGTCGGCGATATTTATCTGGATGAGAACGTGTACGGCGTGGTCACGGGTGTGAGTCTCGAAGCGCCGATTCCAATCTACGAAGTTCACCGGCGTAAGTACAACCCCGGCGCGGCGGGCAACGCCGCCTGCAACGTGGCCGCGCTTGGTGCAAAGACCTACATGGTCGGTTATGTCGGTGACGACAACAACGCGGACATCGTCCGTCGCGAATTTGCCGTGCGCAATGTGGACACCTCCGGCTTGGTGGTCAACCCGACGCGCGCGACGAACACCTATGGAAAGCTGCGTGCGGGCGGGTTCAACATTCCGACGCAAGAGATCCTTCGCACCGACACGCCGAAGCCCGTGTTTGTCGAGGGCGACGTCGAAGACCAAATTATCGCCAACATCCGCGCGCGCGCACCCGAGGTGGATGCGATTGTCGTCACCGATCAGGTCGCCTCCGTGGTCACCGAGCGCGTCCTCGCGGAAGTTGTTGCGCTTGCGAAGAAGCACAAGCTCCTCACCGTCGGCGATTCCCGTTCGCGCGCGGGGGCCTTCAAAGGCTTCGATATCATGGTGCCTAACGACCGCGAAGCCGGAATCGGCACGGGTATCGATGTCGTGGATGACGCAAGCCTGCATGAAGCCGCTCGCGCGCTGTTGAAGGTGTGCAAGAACGCGGCGATTACCTGCGGGCCCAAAGGCGTCCTCGTCTTCCAGGAGGATGGCAGCGTGAACGAATACCCGGTTACCGTGACGCCCGCGGACGTGGTGGACGTAACGGGCGCGGGCGATACCGTTACCGCGGCCGTCGCCGTGTCGATGGCCGCGGGCGCGACGCTGGGCGAGGCCGCCACCATCGGCAACGCCGCCGCCGGCATCGCAGTAGCCCAGGAAGGCGTTGTCACCGTGCCCGTGGCGCAACTTCAAAGCGCGCTGCTGGGCAATTCGGGTCCTTCAAAACTAAAGACTATGGATGAACTCAAGGCGTTGCTTGCGCGCCAGCGCGAGGAAGGCCGCCGCATCGTGTGGACCAACGGATGCTTCGACATCCTCCACGTCGGCCACATCACTTATCTTCAGCGCGCCGCTGCCCTCGGCGATATTCTTGTCGTCGGTTTGAACAGCGACGCTTCCGTGCGCGCGGTGAAAGGCCCGGAGCGGCCGATCATTTCCGAAGGCGACCGTGCCGTCGTGATGTCCGCTTTGGATTGCGTGTCGTACATCACCATCTTCTCCGAACCTTCGCCGCTGGAAGTTCTCAAAGCACTCAAGCCCGACGTGTACGCCAAAGGCGGCGACTACACCATCGACACCATCGTCCAGGAAGAGCGCAAGGCGGTGGAGGGATATGGCGGAAGCATCGCCATCATTCCCGGCGTCGAAGGCCGCTCAACCACCAACATCATCGCCCGGATATCCCAAGAAAAGAACGGGTAAGAGCCCGGTCATGCTTTGTGGTGCACGGCCGCTTGAGCGCGGAATGCTCCAGTGCAGGCGCACCCATTTGAACGAATGCATCCGTATTAACGGACTCGAACACTTTGGGGTTACTTCAACGGAAAGCGAGGCATGGTGATGCGAAATGTCCTTGAATCGGCGCGGGAAATGCGGCGTTCGATGATGGTGAGTGCGCGCGTGGTTGTCTTGGGGGTGTGCGCCGCGGCAACGGCAGGTGCTGTCGATCCGATTGCGCATTGGCCGCTGACCGAAGACGGCCAAGACCGCTCTGCCCAGGGCCGCCATGCCGTGAACCATGGCGTCGTATTCGATGTGCCCGCGCCCGATGGAACGCACGCCGCGCGCTTCGATGGCCGGGCATCCTACCTCGAAGTGCCGAAGGAGGTCGCCCCGTCATTTGGAACAGGCGATTTCACGATCTCCGCCTGGGTATGTACCGAGGCCGTGTTGGACGATGGCTTGGGTGACATCGTGAGCAAGTACGATCCCGCCACGCGTCGCGGCCTGAACGTGGGCATCTTGACGTGCTCGGGCGTGGGGAATTCCCAGCCCAACTACCGCACCGTCTATGCGGGAATCGACAGCGCGCAAGCGGAAGCGCAGTGGACCGATTGCGGGCGGCCGGGAAACGCCATATTCATCTTTGGGATGGCCGTGCACGATGGGCAATTGTATGCGGCGACGTGCGAGTCCGGCGAACATGAGTCCGGGCATGTGTACCGGTACGAAGGCGGGAACGCGTGGATCGACTGCGGTAGCCCCGACAAGAGCAACGCGGTGGCGTTGCTGGCGGTGTACGACGGACACCTCTACGCGGGCACGGGCTACTACGACACGACGGGGTCTTCGTTGGGTGCATCGCCCAACACGACACCTGGCGGCAAGGTGTATCGGTACGACGGCGGCACGGCGTGGATTTCCTGCGGTGCGCTGTCGAATCCGGAGACGGGCGAGTCCGCGACGATGGGCGGTATGGGCGTGTACAAGGGCAAGCTGTTCGCGACGACGCTCAAACAGGACGGGTTCGGCCTGTATCGATTTGAAGGAAACACCACGTGGGCGTATTGCGGCAATCCGGGACGGCGCGTGCTGAATCCGAGCGTGTTCAATGGAAAGCTGTATATGGTTTCCTACGACCAGCCTGGAGGTCCGTTTACCTACGACGGAACCGAGTGGTCTTATGTGGGCGGCACGATCAATCCGCCGATAAGTCAAGATTACTCGTTTGCCGTGTACGAAGGCCGGTTGCACGTATCGACGTGGCCGATGGCGTACGTCTATCGCATGGACGCGGCGGGCGTCTTTTCGCCGCGCGGAAAAGCTGCCGACGAACTGGAGACCATGGGCATGATGGCGTACAACGGCAAGCTGTACGTGGGAACGTTGCCTTCGGCGCAGGTCTTCCGGCTGGACAGCGAGGACACATGGACACCGTTCGGACAGCCCCTGGACACGACCGATACGAAGTACCGCAGGGCGTGGTCGATGGCGGTCTACAAGGGAAGGCTGTTCTGCGGCGTGCTGCCGACAGGCAAAGTGTTCAGCATCGAGGCTGGCAAAAATACGACGTCCGACACGGCCCTCGAACCCGGCTGGCGGCACCTGGCCGTTGTGCGTATGGGCGACCATCTCAGCCTCTATATCGACGGAAAGGCCGCGGCATCCAGCACGGCCTTCGATCCTGCGGTCTACGACTTGGTAAACGAGCAGCCGCTCCGAATTGGTCTCGGCGCGGCCGACTATTTCAACGGTTGGATCAAAGACGTGCGCGTGTACGACTCGGCGCTTGCAGAGTCCGAGGTAGATACTCATGCGCACTGAAGGACAGAACCTGTTTGGTGGCCAGAAGTGATTTTCAAAAGCTGAGTGAAACATACAATCAGCTAGCATGTCTGAATGAACCTGTCCAGCTTGTACAGTCTCTTGGACAAAGGTAGAATCAGGCCACTTCTGGAAACAGAAAGAATTTCTGCGCCACTACAAGGGATTAGCAAATGGGAACTGACTCGGATTTTTTCGCGATTGCCGTGTTTGGTTCGATGAATCCGAGCATACATCACCCATCCTGGTACCGCCGGGCAGGGCTGATTGATGCAAACGCAGAGCGAATCGCAATCAGCGATCAGAATCTGGTTTGCTCTCCTCAATTGTCGCGTTTTGGAACGGACGCCTTTGAAGTGGAGTGCGCGCCAGAGATGTGGCGAGTTGAGAGCGTACAGGACGATTCTCTCGACAATCTTGAAAGACTTGCGTGTCGCACATTTGACGAGAAGTTGCCTGAAACGCCAATTGGCAGGGTCGGGTTTAGCTTTGCATTTCACCGTGTCACTCTGCTTCCCAATGTTGCCGTCTCTCTCGCCGAATGCATGAATACTTTGCCTCTTGGCCTGAAACCATTTGGATCTCAAGGAGCTTCGTTCATTGTCGCGTCGGTGAGGGAAGCGCAACGAGCATCTCTTAGAGTAGAACCTTCAAGCAAGTCTCAAGAGATGGTTTATATTGAGTTGAACTACAATTATGATGCTCCAGCTTGGCCTGGAGACTTGGACCACTTCGAGATAAGGAGTCTGTTGTCTCCAAGTTTTCGAGCAGATTTGGAAGAAGCCGCTACCACGCGTGATACCATTATCAGTTCTTTGAACCTGCTTGACCCGAGAGGTAAAAATGCCCCAAGTTCTTGACAGTGCAAGAATTCCGAAGGTCTCGAACAAATTCGCGGAGATGTATCAAGGATCGCCCTTTAATGAGTTGGGTTCTTCGCTTGTGCCTTCGCTAACTACGTACAGGTTTCCTTTGGGTGTTTCAGAAGACAAGCCACGCCCAATCTTGGCATGCACTGATTTATTGAGATTGTCGCGCACTTCGGACAATTGTAAGGGTGACGCTCGATTTACCTTTGAGGCCCTTGCTCCCCAATACCGAGAAAGCGCTAGCGTATATAGACGGCAACTTGTCTCCTCCAGCCTGATGGCGGCTTCTAGCTTCGGCAACTTGGCGTTAGGCGTTTTGGATGGGCAAAAAGCTCTGCTTTCATGCTGCACTCAGGTTTCGTCGCGTCGCACGCAATTCCCCACGTTTAAGCCGGTCGCAATCATGGGACGTCGTTACTCATCTGTCGCTCGGACGGGATTGCGAGAGCGATTCACCGTGCTGCGGAACCAATGGAAGGCTGAAACTCGATACCTTTCATCCATAACTGCCAAGTCCATGCACCCTGCATACCAGGCAATTGTTGGTATGGGCGGAGATGCAATCGCGTTGATACTTCAGGACCTCGAAAAGCAGCCAGACCATTGGTTTTGGGCACTGAAGGCGATTACCGGAGAGGATCCGGTACCTAAAGAGGAGCGAGGAAGCGTCCGCGCCATGGCAAGAGCCTGGGTTGCTTGGGGGCACGACATGGGGTATCTCGAGTAACGTGACCATTCACCATGCATTTCCTCGCCTGGTAACAGAAGGTTACACAGTAACAAGTGACCGCACTCCAGACTACAATTGTATAGCGTGGGCCGCTGGCGAATCGGAGCGATGGTGGTGGCCAGATTCTTTTGAGGAATACTATTGGCCTCCTAATATAAGGCGACATGAATCACTTGAGGCGTTCGTCGAGGCGTTTGCTTCGCTCGGCTATGTGATATGTGATGATGATCGCCTTGAAGCCGGATTTGAGAAGATTGCCATCTATGTTGATAGTCTGGGGCTGCCAACGCACGCTTCAAGGCAACTCCGGCATGGTAAATGGACAAGCAAACTCGGAGAAGATGTCGACATCGAACACACAATTGTCGGTCTGGTTTCAGATCAGTACGGGAGCGTCGGCGCATTCATGAAGAGGGCGCACTCTTCCGCTTGATACCCGCTGACAGTACATCGCTTTTCGGCCTTGTCGCACTTGCTCGTGGCGGCATAAGGACCGCGATTTCTGGACGCGCAACCAAAGCTCTCGCCATTTTTACCTCGCGTACGTGAGTGGAAGGCGTAGTCCGCCAAGGACGGGGCCGAGGTCGAAGACGACGAAACCGGGCGTAGGGTCGTCGACAACGCGGACGATGGCCAGAGAAATGCGGTGCTCGACGGCAGCCCCGGCCGGAACCGTGAAAGGCGCAAGCGTGCAGTTCTCGCACGTGATACCCTCAACTGTGAACGGTTCGTTTGTCCGTGACCGCAACGTGACGTCGAGAGGGACTTCCTTCTTCGCTCCATCTTCGAAGTCGATGAGTGCTGGAGACGGTTCCACGACGACCTTGCTGAGCACGGTCAATTCGAAAGGAATACTCTGGACGCCGGGCGCATCGTCCTCGTAGTCCACGCCCAGTCTCACGGCATAGCGGGCGGGTTGAAGCACTCGGTCCGTACTCACGACGATTGAGGGCAAGGTCGCGGGATCGGCGGAAGGTTCGAGGCGCGCGGTGAACAGACTATTGGGAAGCACCTTGACGCCGGTTACACGCAGCTTTTCAATGCCGCGCGCGCGGCGAAGCGGGATTCGCTTCTCGATTGGATCGCCGAAGGTCACTTGCGTGGAAACGTCCGAGGGCTCCGCTTCGATGCGTCCGAGCCACACAATCTTGGCTTCGTAAACCAACCGATCTTTCGTGAGAGGTTTCGTGCGCGGTTTGAGAAAGATGGTCCGCGACGACGCAGCGTGACCTGTGATGGAATACCCCACCGCGACCGACTCGCCGGGGGCAACGGGCGATTCCGCGGGGACCGTGGTCGTGCATGAACACGAGGCGCTGACGGCCTCGACCTCAAACGGCGCTTGGCCCATGTTCGTGATCGTCAATTCGCCCTTTACCTCTTCGCCGATGAAATGGGCTCCGTGATCGTAGGTGGCCACGGCCAGCACCGCCTGCGCCGGGACGGCTGGCACGGGCGGGCCTCCGCACGATGCGGATATCAACGCAAACAAAACGGCGCCGCATACCACGCGAGGGCGCCGGAGCACAAGTGAAGTGGAGGCCGATTGCATGAACGGGATCATAGCGCAAGGGGAACGGTTGTCGCTAGAGATGCGCGATAAACCTGGAAGGGAAGGGGAGAAGCTATGTGTTTTCGAGTCGGAAGGGGGACTATACTTCAGGGTAGGTTGCGCGCGCGGGGGCGTGCACGGCACAAAGGGGATTCGATATGACGGAGCAGCATCACGACATGAATCGGCGAGATTTTCTGCGCCGGGGCGCGCAGGGAGCAGCCTTAGCGGGGCTGGGGATGGCCGCGTTTGAGGCGGCGGCCGCCACAGGGCGGAAAGCGGAGCGCGTCGATACGCATTCGCCGAAGACCGGCCGCCTGATGAAGGAAGGCGAGGTCATCGGAATCGGCATGATAGGCGTCGGCGGCATGGGTGGGGGGCACCTGGGCGATTTGGTCGACCGCGAGAAAAAGGGCGAGAAGATCCAGGTCCGCGCGATTTGCGACACGTACATGAAACGCAACAAGCAAGCCCAATCCCACGTGAAAGACGCGACGGGCCGTAGCGTCGAATTCTATTTTGACTTGAAGCAATTGATCGAGCGCGACGACATTCATGCGGTCGTGATCGCCACGCCGGACCATTGGCATGCGCCCGCAAGCATCATGGCCATGGAAGCCGGAAAGGATGTGTATTGTCAGAAGCCGGTCACGCTGACCGCGGAAGAGTCGATCAAAGTACGCGACACCGCGTACCGCACGGGCCGCGTGTTTCAGTGCGGCGCGCAGAATACCTCCAACGATTTCTGTTGGCAGGCGAAGAAGTTCATCGAGGAAGGCGGCATCGGGAAGGTCCTCTGGGCGCAGGCCGATTATAGCCGAAATTCTTCGGGCGGCCCGGATGACCGTGGCGGCGAATGGAACTACCACATCGACGAAGGCGCAAGCCCCGACCCGAAATCCGGCGACAACTACATCGACTGGAAGCAGTGGCTTGGCCCCGCGCCGAAGCGCCCCTTCTCGAAATCGCGCTTCTTCCAGTTCCGGAAGTATTGGGACTACTCGGGCGGCATCGCTACGGACCTCCTCTACCACGTGATAGCGCCGTTGACCATCGCCTTGAGCGCCAGCGCCCCAGAACGAGTCAGCGCAGGCGGCGGTATCTTCGTGCAACACGACGACCGCGAAGTCCCCGACACGTTTATGATCATGGCCGACTATCCCGAAGACTTCACCATCGTACTGACTTCTTCGATGGCAAACCGCCAGGGGAATCCGACGATGATTCGCGGGCACAAGGCCACCATCCGCCCCGAGGAAAAGGATGGCAAGGAGACGATGAAGGTGACTGCGGAGAAAGAGTTCGCGGAATGGTTCAAAGGGAAGTATGGGGCGGAGGAGATCTTCGTGCCGCTGCAGCCACGCGAGGAGCACATGACGAATTGGCTTAACGCCATCCGTTCGCGCGGCCCTGTGCACTGCGACGCCGAAACCGCATACCGCGCCATGGTTACTACGAAGCTCGGCTGCGAAGCCTGGCGGCAGGACAAGACGCTGTTCTGGGATAACGCGAAGGAATGTCAGGTTCGCAAACACCCGCGCCCAGACCGCACTTCAAAATGGCCTCAGGAGAAAGAAGTCTAGCAACACGATTTCCGACAAATACGTAAGAAACCGCGAGAGGGCGCCTGCCAAAGCGTAGGTGTCCTCTTCGTTTTTGGAGTAGGACATCCTGGAAATGGGTGGAATGGGGAGAAGGTCGATGGAAGAAGGCTATAAGTTATTCAAAATATACTACTCGGGGCAGGCAATAGGTGTTCATTTGTGACAAACTTGTTGCCTGGGGCCTCTGTGGAATATGAGCCGAGGTGGGGAGAGGTGCGATTTCGTACAATCAAGTGCATTCGCCCAAGTCCTGGTCCTCCTTCTTTAACTGGCTCAAGGCATGCGGCTTATGAGGGGTCTGAATAGCTCAAGAAGCTGATTCTTTCAGGGGACTGGCCCTTCATTGTCAGCAATTTTCCCAAGTTTCAGTCTCGGCACGCCGCTTGCGTTATTTCACACGGCTGTGCGTAGACGATATAGAGAATGTGCTTGGGGAAGCACGCACTGGCGGAAACGCCGCGTGGAGAGTGACAATGAGAACGCGATTGGGACTGATTGGAGTAGCAGTGGCTGCCATGGCGCTTGCCGCACTACCCGCAAGCGCCTCGATAACCTACTCGGCATCGGGCACGGGCGGAGAGTCCAACCTGAGCGCATCCGCCGAGTTCAACATCAGCGGCAATAACTTGATCATTACGCTGACGAATACGGCCTCGACGCCCGCGCTGGAGCCTGCGGACATTCTGATGGCGGTGTTCTTCTCCGTTGAAGGAAATCCCACGTTGACGCAAGTATCCGCAGTCTTGAACGCCGGAAGTTCGGTGCTGTTTCCCGTAAGTGGCGACGGCACAAACCCTGCGGGCGTTGTGGGCGGCGAATGGGCCTACGCGCAGGACATCAATGCTCCCGGCGCTGCCGACCGTGGGGTTGGCGCGGCAGGCTTTGGTCTCTTTGGTCAAGCCAATTTCCCAGGGAACAACCTGTACGGCCAGACGGGCGTGCAGGGGATGGCGTACGGAATCGTCCCCACCTCCGGCACGACAGGCGGCAACGCCCCCGTGACGGGCTCGAATCCTTTCGTGCAGAATTCCGTCGTATTCACCCTGAGCTTCACGGGGCAGTTGGCCCTCGACGACATCTCCGACGTGAGCTTCCAGTATGGTACAGATCTCTGCGAACCCAACTTGCCGGGAACCGTAGTTCCCGAGCCGGCGAGCCTTTCCTTGTTGGGTATCGGAATTGCCCTTATGGCGATGCGCCGGGTTGTGAAACGGCGCAGCACAACGTAGTCGTTTGTTCTCCTCCAAGCCTCCGGGGCCGCCTTATGGCGGCCTCGACTTTTTTGCGTGGCGAAGTCGATCGAAGGAGTTGGACTGCTGGGCGGCAGTGCAGGATTCCCATGGGGATGTGGTAGGGTGGTTCCAAGATTAGGTTCTTGGATGGGAGTGTGAACGTGGAGAATCCGTGGTCAACGCTGGCAGGCTTGGCAATATTAGGGGCTGCGATGGCCTTCTTTGCCACGCGTCGCCGCCGTATTACCGGCACGTGGAAACAGGGTGTCGAAGCATTCGAGCGCGGCGATATGGAGGGTGCAGCCAAGGCTTTTCGCGCGTGCCTTCGCAATGCCCCTACTTGGGTTCCCGCGCGGCGCTTGCTCGGGCGCGCCCTTGCCTCCGCGCACCGCATCGATGAGGCGGAGAAGGAACTTCGGCTCGCCGCCCAGCTTGAGCCGCGCAATCCGGAAGGGCATCTCGATTTCGCTATCTTTCTTGCGCGTTACGCGCCGGACCGCGCCGATGAAGCGATCGACTTCCTTACGGAGGCGGTGGAACACGGGCCGCGTCTGCGCGAACAGTTGGCGGCCATCGAACCCTTGGCTCCCCTGCGAGACCATCCCCGGTTCCAAGCATTGCTCTCGCCGCCTTCCCTGCAATGAGCAGGCTTTGCGGCGCGCCGCGCTTCGCGCTAGACTGATTCCATGATTCACGCCTTGCTCGTCATAGCGGCATGCGTCGCACAGGATGCCGGCGCCCAGGAGTTGTTGCTCAATCCAAGCGCCGAGTTCCTCTATCACGATGCGCCCGAGCATTGGAGCGTCTATGTCGAGCCCATGAAAGACGCCGAAGGGGTGCCCGATACTTCCGTTGCCTGCGATGGCGCCTATTCGCTCCGCCTTTACAATCCCATGCGCTACGCCGTCGAGCCGGCCAACAATTGGAGTCAGAACATCCTGCGGAATCTCGGCGGACGCACGCTGAACGTTCGCGGAAGCATCAAGACGGAAGAGGCCGGCGAGGCATCGTTGTGGGTGCAGTGCTATCGAAAGAACCCGTGGAAGGTGATGCTGCAAGTGTCGACCGCCGACACGGCGCCGGTGCGCGGCACGGCGGATTGGACGCCCGTTGAATTGACTGTGCCTGTGCCGCAAGGAACCGACTTTGTGGTGTTGCGGTGCGTGTTGAAGGGCATGGGAACAGCGTGGTTCGACGCGCTGTCCGTCACGGCGGAACCGCCCAAGGCGCCTCCGGCGCCTTCTGCTGCCGCCAAGAACGAAATCTCCAAATCGGACCTGCAAGCACCGAAGCCGCCAACCATCACCACGCCGAATCCGCCCGAGGGTGGAGACGACGAGGTGAAGCAGCGCATTTACGATACGCAGGAAGAGCTGCGCAAGGCGAATGAAGCATTGCGCAAGTCGAACGAGGCGCTGGCCAATCAAGTAAAGGCGATGCGCGAAGAACTCGAAAAACTCCGCAGCGACGTGGAGACGTTCAACGAAGACGCGCAACGCCTGCAATCGGGCGACCGGCCATCCAAGGACAGTCCTGTGACGCCCCCAACTCCGCCACTCGTGCCGCATGCCCCGACCACACCGGAGTCGCCCTGACGATGTTCATCATTCTCGCAATCTCGCTGTTGGTAGGCCTTATCACGGCGGTGTTCGTGTGGACTTCGTGGAGCACCTTGGAGAATCTACTGGCTGCTCGCGCCGCCAAAGCGAAGTCCGGCGGGGGCGGCGAAGACGCACCCTCGGAGAAACGCAAACCGAAGGAAGCGCAGGGTGACAAAGCCTGACGTGAACACCAAGCGCGAGAGGAAGTTCATCGGTATCCTCTTCAAGTGTTGCAACGTATATGCGCGCGTCTACCTGAACCACGAGGGGACCGCCTACGCGGGGCATTGCCCCAAGTGCGCCGCGGCATTGACCGTGAAAGCAGCGCCGGGTGGCAGCAAACGCCGCTTCTGGGAAGCGGAATAGGGTCTGGGAGAGGGTCTGAGGTTCCCTTGCCGCTCTCGCTTTTCGCCTATCTTCTTCCCCGGTTGCCGCCCACGGTCCCGTGCGTTGAGCGCCCTGCCGAAGGGCGAGGCCCCGGTTTCGCCACTGGCGGATGGTGACCCCAGGAGTCGCGCCAGGGCTTCATGCGCGCTTGCCCGGCAGGCGGCTTCGAACCGGCCACGGGAGGTTCGCCCCACGTGTGACCTGGCCGCCACTGTCTGACGCCGCGCTCGTAGGCGCCGAGATCCGGAGCGGCCCCAGCCACGTCCGTGGTCACTCCATCCACGAGCACGCCTGCGTCGATGCACGGCGAGTTGTTGCCGAGCCGAAAGTCTTTCAGCTTTACACCCACGACACCGGGTTCTTTGCCGGAGTAGTTGTGATGCGCGTCAATGCCGTTTCCGAGGATAACCTCGTCCGTGAAGATATTGTTCGCGAGGATACAGCCTGGCTGTTCCTTGTTCCCCTCCGCGCCCCAATAGCTCACGCTGTTTCCATTCTGCAGAACGGTGTTGTTGTACACGCGATTGTTGATCGACGGCGTGTTGAGCCGGATGCCGCTGTCGGGATTGTTCCATGAGACGTTGTGGTGAATGAGGAAGTTCGACGAGTTGTTGTCGATGTAGATGCCGACGCCCACGTGCTCGGCGAGATTGTCGTGAACCCAGTTGTAGGCGATGACCGTACCCTCGCCGTCGGTGCCGAAGCAGTAGGTCGCACCCAGGTCGGTCGTGAGCATTCCGGCGCGGGCGATGTCGTTGAATTCGATACGGCCGGCCTTCATGGTGCGGTGCACAATCACGCTGCGCCCGCAGTCGCTCAGCGTGTTGCGCGAGATGACGTTTCCGCGGCCTTCGGCCCAGATCGCCCCGCAATCGACGGCGGCGTAATCGACGTTGCGGATAACGCAATCTTCGACGGTGTTGTTCTCGCCCAGCAAGGTGACGCCATTCCCCGCGCTGAACACGACGGAACTGCGGCGCAGGATGTTGTCGTGTCCGCCGAGCAGAATGCCGCTGTTCGTGTGCGCGGACGTGCCCCATCCCTCGCACTGCACAACAGACGACGCGTAACGCACGTGGCAGTTGTCGACAACGCAATACGCGGCGCCGGTGAGATTGAATGTTGCGGCAAACGCGTTGATGGTATCGACCTCGACATGCGAAAGAGCACTCAGGTCAAACGCATACAAACGGCGCTTTACTTCCACGCGCGGCGTTCGCGACTTTGCACCGTCTGGAGCAATCAGCGACACTGTTTTGCTGGCCGCATCCCAACACCATTCGCCCGGCGCGTCCAACAGCGACGCCACTCCATAGGCGAAATAGCGGGTCCCTTTCTGGACAGCATGAGCGGAGTTTTGCTTCCAGTTACCCTCGAATTTCAACTTGTTTGTGCCCGCCTCAAAGTCCTTGACGGGACGCGTCCACGAAACCCACTTGCTTCCCGGAAGGATGTGAAGAGTGGCGCCGGTGAAATCGAGCCCGGGAAGCTCTTTGTCCACGATGGTATTTGCGTTGGCTCCAGCGTCCGCTTCGGCCCACGCCGGTGTCATTACATCAAGCGTCGCGTTGGGCCACCGCGCAAGGTTCATCAACTGGCCGTCCACAAAGAGTTGATCGAACGGCTCCGTGACCGGCGCTCGCAGCACGCCGTCGACCGGCTTCAGACCACTCACCTCATCTGCCCCGCTTACTACGACGCGTTCGCCGCGAGACGCACGAAACACGATAGGCTTGCCGGGCTCTCCCGAGCGCGCGGGCTTCACGGTCTCGCGGTATACGCCTTCACGAATGACACACACGTCGCCGGCCTGCATTGCATCCGCCGCCCTCTGAATCGTCTTGAACGGCGCGGTGCGTGACCCCGCGTTGGTGTCGGACCCGCGCGGGGAGACGTGAAAGGTTGTCCCTTCCGCGAAGGACGCGGCAGACAGATAAGCGACAATGGCGAAGGCGTGTAGAAGCGGTTTCATGAGACATCCCCAGTGTGCTGCAGGCTTAACGCCTGAGCCGGATACTGCATGCGATTCGTCAGCGGATGCGCAATCTTGATACAGCATTAAGGATATCCGAGTGCCGCCAAGATTTGCCATTGTTCGGCATGAAAGAGGTGCGTCGAGCCGATACTTTGAAGTGCGGGTGGCGTGCAGGTATTTTGGAGGAACAGAATATCTCTATCGCGTGCGGCGAGTGGAGAGACTGCACCATGAAGATGAAGCGCCCTAGTCCGGACATGGCGGCGGAATATGACTTCAGCGGTGGCATGCGAGGTAAGTACGTCGAGCGCATTGCGGAAGGCAGCAATGCGAATCTAGCATGGGACGGAAGGCAAAGTATGAAACACCTTCAAAAGGCCGTGTTCGTCGTCGGGGCACTGTTCGCATTTGTGGTCATTGGCGTTTCAGGAGACTTCCGGAAATACCTCGCCAAGGAAAGCGCCAACACGTTGCTCGATGCAACGGTAGCGTCCACGCTGTTTATGCTCGCCATGGGCTATTTGCATTGGGCGCTACGCTACTTTCTACTGCCTCTGGATGGTTTGTCGGATAATATGCGCCGCGTAGTTACAAGTAATGCGCGAACCTCGGGCTTCTACGGTATGTGCATCGGGTTGGGCTATCTCCTGGCACTGTTGCACTGCAGCACGTATTTCTTTCTCGGCATTGAGACTCCATCCAACATGCTCTTTGGGGCGGTGTTCTTGTTCCTTCTCGGTTCACTCCACTATTCACGCACGGTGACAAAGGCGCTTGTGCGCGAGATCGCGGACCAGAATGCCAATTCGAGAGAGGACGAGCGTTCAGGTGTTGACGCGATGCATTCAAAGAGAGCAACTCCGCAACCGTGAAAGAGCAAGACGCTTCCGAGACGAAGAAGCAATTGAGGCGAACGGCAAAGTCGCTCTCGATCGAACTCCGTAAATTGCTTTGCGATTGGGATCCACTGGGGGTCATGGATGATCCCTCGTGCCCGCGCGATGAGTACGACTGCTTGCTTGGCCCTTTGCTTCGCCGTGTGTTGAACGGGGAAAGCAATGAGGCGCTCATCGACTACCTATCCGCGGAACTCGAAGCCCACTTTGGGGCAGACGCACCTACCCAAGGAATCCCGGCGTTTGTACAGCGAGTACGCGCGTGGCACAAGAGTCTCAACCAGGACTGCTAAATACTCGCGTGCGCCCCTCTATTTCCCCCAAGGGATCTGTAATCCCAACGACTCCGGCGATGCCTTGACGTAATAGAGATCAAAGTTGATCCACTCTTGACCGCCGGGCAGATCGTCGAGATAGATGCGGACTGTAAAGTTATTCTCGGGGCTGGGCTGTTCGAGCACGAATGGATGCATGGGGCGCGACTGGATGTCTTTGGGAATGACCGTGACGATCTCGCTTGGTAGCGGACTCTGGAACTCGAACTTCCGAACCTGCGGGCAATCCCAACGCAGGTGCTCGATCTCGTATTTGTCGCCTGTGATGGAGAGGATGTCGCATCCGTCGACCATTATCTCGACGTGGGCGAACTTCACGGCCTCATTCGCGCGCGACTCAAGCACTTCCAAATAGCGTTTCTGTTGGTCTGCGATGGTGGCATCCAGTTCGGCGCGGGTCGGCTTTCGTGCAAGGTCCTCCCGCGCGGCTTTGTGGTCTGCGAGATCTGCCTTCACAACGTCCATCAAGACATCGACTCCGAACAACTGATACCCGTATCCGGGCGTGTTCATGAATACCGTACGCGCTTCTTCAAGCTCCGCATACGCCTGGGACAATTTCTCGCGATGGTCCGGTGACGGCTCTTCCCCGTACGCGAAATACGCAAAGGCCGTCGCAACATACCCAAGATTCGTTCGAATCAGATTCCGTGTCATCGTCAATTGGTTGGCAATAGTCTGTGCCTGCGCGGGGTCGAGACGAGACTTAACGCTCTCAAACTCGGCAAGCATCTCGTCGGCTAGACCGAGGCCGTGCTGGATATCGTCCAGCGTCTCGGGAATCCACGGCCTGCACCGCAGATAGATCTTCTGCAGGAATGCAAGGTGTTCCTTGCCTCCGTCTATGCTCGGATATCCGTCGGCAGGAAACGTGCCGACCCGCATGTGCAGGAACGAGTTGAACTGTCCGTACGAAATCGGCTCGATATGAAGCCCGTACTTGTAGGCGGACGAGGTCTTCAAGTAGATCCGTGCCATGCCCTTGGCCGCCTCCGGCCCAAAGTGAATCGCGCAGAAGTCCTCGGCAATTTGTTCCATCGACTCGTAGGGATCCCACATGAGGCGATAGAGGATGTACGCGTGCGCGGCAGTCGTGTCCCATCCTTCGTGATCGATGGCGGCCAGTGCGGCGACGCCTTCCACATTCGACGGCTTCGGCAGAAGGAACAGTTGAAGCCCCGACTGGAAATACGCGCCCGAGAACGTGGGGAAGAGGTGGGTCTTCCCGGTTTCGTAGTAGTTCATCGTCTCGAAGCACACGACCGTCTTGTGCGGCGTTTGATTGAACGTGGGGTTATAAGGTTGATGCCACCAACGGTCCGCTGCAGTGATCTTCGGAATGAGATAGAGGTTGTCCGTGGGAATTTCGCTCGTGAATATCTCCCGGAACACCGCAGGTTGGTTATGCACTTCGTGGGGCGTCAACGCCCACGTGAAATGGAAGTACGTCTTGCCAAATTCGCCCGACACGACATCGTGAACGCTCTTGACGAAGGTGCGAAACCGCTTGGGGTACGACCAGTCGCACTCCGGAGTCTCGTGCATGACATCGTAGGCCTTGTAGTCGTCCCAGAAGCCGGAGATGTCGTCATTGCAGATTTCCACGCCGTCCAATTCGGGAAGCGCCGTGAGCAGTTTGCGGTATTTCAGTTTCAGCGCTTCCCAGAATTTGGGGTCACCCGGCGACAACGTCGCCCCCGTCTCCTGCAACAGCGACGGATGGTAGGTGAAATCGTTGGAGAAGCTGACGTACTTCATGTGAAGCGCATGGGCATACGCGATCAGTTCGCGAGCCTTCTCGCGGTTCCCGGCATTCTGCGTTGCTTCGGGCTCCGAGTCCCACGGAATCAAGTCGAGTATCGGCGGGCCCGATACCCAGTTCATGCTTTGCCGCAACGCGAGGTGCATCTGCTTCTTGTCGCCGCCGCCGGAACCGTGACGCCCCCACGCCGCCCCAAAGCGCACTTTCATGGCGGGCGTGCGCGTTACGTCAATGTCGGGAATGCGCCGATTCACACGAAGCCGATCCAATACCCAATAGAGCCCATACGCATCGCCAATCGGCGATCCGCCCGCGACAACCATGGTGCGCGTTTCGCCGGTGCGCAGCGTCTTGACCTGGTATCCCTCCGGATCGTCCATCGCGTCAAGCGTCAGCGCGCCATCGGCCACGAGTCGAGCCGCCTCCGCGTTGCGCGAACCATCACCCACGAGAATGGCGTTTGCACCCGCAGTCAACGTGTCATTCGTTAGTTCAAATGCCAAGCCCAGTTGCTTGCCCGCCTCCACGAGATCTTCGGTCGCAAGACGGATCGCCTCTTCCGATTGGAGCGATGGGCTAACACGTATGCGCCATGTCTCGGATGCTTGGGCGTGCGCCAGCAACGGCGTTGCCGTAACAAGGAGAAGAAATGCGGTGGAGCGCATACATGTCGCGAGTCGAATGCCCATTTCGAATACCCCCGGAATTGGAATGCCTATAGAATGCAACCGGTCACCCGAAGCCGACTGTCGCGCACAAGACAATACCTCACACAAGGCGGCGAATGCAGCAATGGAGCGAGACGGGGACTTAGTGCGAGCACGGGGCGGCCCAAGCCCTCGGACGAAAGAAGCGCTGCCTACACCTGCTGGTGCGGCAGCGCTTCATTGCAGTTGACAGGAATCTACACGCGCGCGGCGCAGGGGAGCAGGACCGGATAGTCGGTGTAGCCGACGGGACCGCTTCCGTAGAACGCGGTTGGCACGGGGTCGTTCAGCAGCGAATCGAGTTTGAAGCGGTGCACGAGATCGGGATTGGCGATGAACTGTTTTCCGAAGGCGACCGCATCCGCTTCACCCGCACCAATGACCTCTTCCGCGCTTGCACGGGTGAAACCTTCGTTGACGATATATGCGCCGCCGAAGATTGCTTTAAGCTCTGGGCCGAGGCTGTCTTCTCTGCGTGCCTCGCGGGCGCAGAGGAAGGCGAGACGGCGCTTGCCCAGTTCGCGCGCGACGTAGGTGAACGTCGCCTTGGAATTGGAGTCGCCCATCGAGTGGGCGTCGCCACGCGGGGCGATGTGCATGCCGACGTGGCCCGGTCCCCACACCGACACGACGGCATCGGCCACCTCGAGCATGAGCCGCGCGCGGTTCTCAATAGACCCGCCGTATTCGTCGGTGCGGTGGTTGGTGCTGTCTTGCAGAAACTGGTCGAGGAGATAGCCGTTGGCCCCGTGAATCTCGACGCCGTCGAACCCCGCGGCCTTGGCGTTTTCCGCACCCTTGCGATACGCCTCGACGATAGCCGGGATCTCGCTCAACTCAAGCGCACGCGGCGTGACAAACGGCTTCTCGGGACGAATGAGACTCACGTGTCCGGACACAGCGATGGCGCTGGGCGCGACCGGCAACTCGCCGTTAAGATAGATGGGATCGGAGATACGGCCTACATGCCAGAGTTGAAGCAGGATGCGGCCGCCCTTGTCGTGTACGGCCTTGGTGATGAGCTTCCATCCCTCGACCTGCTCCTGCGACCAGATGCCGGGCGTATTGGGATACCCGACGCCCATCGGCGTAACCGAGGTCGCTTCGCTGATGATGAGACCGGCGCTCGCGCGCTGCGCGTAGTATTCCGCCATCAGCGCATTAGGCACGCGCCCCTCGCTGGCGCGGCACCGGGTCAGCGGGGCCATGACGATGCGGTTCGGGAGATGGAATTCGCCAATTTGGACCGGTTCAAGCAAGTTGGACATAGTGTGCTCCTCAATAGCTGTTCGTGTTCAAGAAACGAGAAGAGACGTCAGAGTTCGCTCTTCATATAGGAGAGAAACTCTTTGATCGTCTTCTCGTTGCGTTTGTAAAAGATCCATTGACCGACGCGTGTCGCGACGACAAGTCCGGCGCGTTGCAGCGTTGCCAGGTGCGTCGAAACCGTGGACTGGCACAAGTCGGACCGTTCGAAGATCTGGCCCATGCACACGCCGTCCTTGAGCGAATGCGTCTGCGCGGCAAAGTGCTTCTCCGGCTCCTTGAGCCACGCGAGAATCTCGCGCCGCGCAGGATTGGAGAGCGCCTTGATGATTTCGTCGAAGTTCATGCCTGCCTCGATCCCGAGTCCCGCAACCTCGTGCGGGTTTTTCATTTCATTATATCGAGAAGTCTCGAAATGTCGATATGCGAGTATAACACATTCCGGCGGATGCTTATTTCCGCCTCAAGCGCTGTAAGGTCCTGCAATTGCGGATCGCAGCGCGCCTGTCCATACTGGTGGCTCGCAATACGCATGGCGCGCGGAACCGATGGGGGTCGCCCAATGAGAAGTGCAGTTCTAGTCGTTCTGGTCTTGGCATGTGTTCCGCCCCTTGGCGCCGGTGAAGCGCCCGCGCCCATGGCCGGACTGCGTCAACAATTCGCAGACCCCCCGGTGGACTGCTGGCCGCGAACCCGCTGGTGGTGGATGGGAAACGCGATGACGAACGACGACATCGCGTGGCAGTTGCGGCAGATGAAGGACCACGACATTGGCGGTGTCGAGCAAATCACGATGGACGACGCCTACGAACGCGGAAACCATGCCTATCTTTCGCCGGAGTACCTCGAACAGATCAAGCACACGGTCGCCGTTGCGAAGTCGTTGAACATGAGCGTGTCGTTCAACTTCGGTGGACCGGGCTGGATCTTCGTAGGCGACTGGATTCCCGTCGAGGACCAGAACCAGTGCCTGATCTCAAGTGCGGTGGAGGTGGATGGACCTGTCTCCTTTGCCGGGCCGCTCTCGCTCGATGCCACGATCAACCCGCTCGATGTCCCGCGCTCGGTGCGTAGCGTTGGCCCGGAGGATCGGCTGCTGGCCGTCGTGGCTGGCAAGGTCGCCGA
>JBHEKO010000813.1:0-6968 GCA_041859475.1 Candidatus Hydrogenedentales bacterium | reverse complement strand
CCAATACATCCGCGCGATGATCGGCGAAAAGGATCTTCAAGTGGATGGTGGCATCGATGAGTCCACCGTGTCCTCGGTCGTCCAAGCGGGCGCGAATGTCCTCGTCGCGGGGTCCTACATCTACAAGCACCCGTCACGTTTCGAAGCCATCGAATCGTTGAAGGCGGCTGCACCGGAGCACGCGTCGTAGCGGGAGACGGCCTGAGAATCGTGACGGCTGGGCTTGTCTTTTTCACGCACGGGAATAGGACGGATCGGTCGGATCCGACGGATCGGCCTTATGGGGCGAACGCCCAGAAGCAATGTTGGCGGCGAAGTGCTTCAATCAGACGCCCTCTCCCAAAGAGGCTCCAGCCTATCCGCCTTGCTGTTCCGATGGACGGGCTCTGCCCAGAACGCTGTGCGTGAGTTTCCAGCGCCATCCGGGTTCTTCGACGGCCGTCGGGACCAGCAGCGTGGACTCTCCGATGGACTGGCCTTCGAGTTCCACCTTGACGGTTCCGGCGACGGCTCCCGCGTCGAGCGGGGCTTTCAGGCGTTCCGGATGCTCGGCGACGAGCTTGACCTTCTTGAGGTCTGCCGTCTTCGCAATAACCCACACGTCGTCGCCCGCTGCGAGCTGTAGGCTGTCGATCTTTGCATTGCCCACAGGGACGGCCGGCTCGATCAGGTCGCCCTTTGCGATGATCCGTTCACGGCGCACGTCGACGAACCCCTGGTCGAGCAGGTATTGGGCGACTTCGAAACGCTGGCTCAGCCTCTCGCATCCCATCACCACGACCACAAGCCGGACGCCGTTGCGCACGGCCGTTGCTGTGAGACAGTAACCCGCGGCACGCGTGTAACCTGTCTTGAGTCCGTCGCATCCTTCCAGACTGAAGAGGAGCTTGTTCGTGTTGGGTTTTGGCGCTTGTTCGGGGCGCAACGAGAACTCGCGCACGCCGACCCACGTCATGATCTGTGGCTTCTTGATACACTCTTCCGCCAATACCGTCATGTCGCGCGCGGTGGTCACGTCCGATAGCTCACCCTTGTCCGGGGGCAGGCCGTGCACGGAGTGGTACTCGGTGCCGCGCATGCCCAATTCCTTGGCGCGCGCATTCGCCGCTTCGAGGTATTTGTCGATGCTTCCCCACAACCCTTCGGCCACCGCCGTGGCGGCATTGTTGGCAGAGGCGACGGCGACGGCCGTCATGAGTTGGTCGAGGGTCCAGGACTCCTTGGGCTTTAACTCGACCTGGGTACCCCCGACGTTGGCCGCGCCGGCACTAATGGTAATGGGCGTCTCCAAGGTCCATGTTCCCGCATCCAACCCCTCGGTTACGAGAAGCATCAGCATGAGTTTGACCATGCTTGCGGGGGCGTGCGCTTCGTCGGCGTTGCGTTCGCCTACAACCAAACCCGTATCGGCCACACGGATGATGTAGTTGGTGCAGGGAAGCCCCGCTCCTTGACTCCATGCGGCGCTCCCACTCGAAATCACAACAAGGACCAGCGCCAGTACCGGTTGAATCACATATCGTCTCAATGCTTGGGACTCCCTTCATCAAGCCTTGCGGCGTTCACGTCTCACTGTATCACGCCGGATCGCACCGAACCAACCGTCACGGCGCCGACGACCTCGGCGAGTTCCTTGACGCTGAATGGTTTTCGCAGCAAGGGCAGTTCTTCGCCAGCGGCAAGCCCCCAGTATTCGCTCGGCAATCCGGTCATAATGCAGAGTGGAGCGCCGCATTCGCGAGCGAATTGGATTGCCATACCCAAGAAGGAGCCGCTTGCCCCGTCGGTGCCGTCCAAATCCGCGAGAATCACATCCGGAAGGCGATCCTTTACACGCTCGCGCGCCCGCTCCAAGTCTGAGACGCAGACACAGGCAAACTTTCTGCGCGACAAAGCCATGCTGAGCCAATCGAGCAAGTCGCCGTCATGACTGATCGCCAATACTAGGCCCTTGTCCGCACGGGCCGTCGATCGCCAGGCGGAATCGATCGTCTCATCGCTAGACTCGGCCTGGCCCAGCACGTGCCTTGCCATCGCCAAGAGGCGTGCTGGGGCAAACGGTTTTGCGAGTATGGGGACCGAGACGGGCACCTGATGCGTATCCTCGCGGCGCGGACCTTCGTCCCCGACCAACAGAAGGGCATCGCAATCCAAGTCAGTCCAGTCCTGCGTCAGGCGGCTAAGCATCGCCGGCCCGCTCAAGTCGTCCATGATCTCATCGACAATCACGAGGTCGTAGTGTTTCTCTTTCCACTCTCGAAGCGCCTCGTGTCCTTTGGCGGTCGCATGCACCGAGTAGCCGTCTTTGCGCAAGGCATCGCTCAGCGCATCGGCATACACGCGGTCGCTTGCCACGCATAGGACGGCAAGTCCTTCGCCCGAGTCTTCACGCGCAGGCACGTTCCCAACGTCGAATACGCTCCCCGGCAGGAGCAGCGTAAACAGGCTTCCTTTGTCCAGCTCGCTAACCAGTTCTATCGTGCCGCCGTGCGCTTCTGCGATGCTCTTTGCGATCGACAGCCCGATTCCCGCACCTTCGTACTTGCGCGCGAGCGTATTGTCCGCCTGGAAGAATTTATCGAAGACCCGTTTGTGCAGATTCGCCGGGATTCCAATTCCGCTATCTCCGACCGCCAGCGCGACAACACCCTCCTCGCGCACCGAACCGGTCACGGTAATGGTATTACCCTTGGACGAAAATTTTACCGCGTTCGACAGCAGTATGCCGAGGACTTGCGCGATTCGCTTGCGGTCGCCCCACATCAGCACATCGTCCTTCGGGGATTCGGCAATCGCTTCCAACTCGCGCCCGAGAGCCTGAGGCTTGATAGACGCGGCGCTTTCGCGCACCAACTGCCCCATCGAGAAGATCGTGTGGTGAAGGCGAACGCCGCGCACTTCCATCCTGCTGAATTCGATCATTTCATCGATGAGCGTGCCGAGCCTTTCCACATTGCGCAGGAGAACGCGCAGCGCGCCTTGTTGCGCCGCAACCAAGGCCCCCAGATTTCCGGATTCGAGCATCTCGGCATACCCGCGCACCGTGCTCAGGGGCGTCCGGAGTTCGTGCGACACACTGGCAAGGAAGCTGTCCTTCGCGCGATCGAGCATGCGCAATTCGACGTTGGCCTCTTCCAATTCGTAGGCGCGCTGCTCCAGCTCGCTTTGCATGCGCATGAGGTCCGTCACGTCGGTCATCACGAGCGAATAGCGCGCCTCCTGTCCCGGGGACTCTTCGATCGGCGAAACGGCCGCCACGACGTGCAGCGCCGTGCCTCCCGCCCGGAAAAGGCTCAGGTCCTGTTGCATTCGCTCGCCGTACGAGGAACGCGCAACCTCGAAGAGCTCGAGCAGACGTCCCCGGCTCGACGCTTCCACAAAAGTGAACATGTCGTGGCCGACGATGTCCTCGGCCGCAATAAGAAGCATTTCGCACATGCGCGCATTGGCAAACCGCACTTTGTACGACGCATCCACGGTCACGAAGCCCTCGTTCATATGCACGAGCAATTCACGGTATCGTTGTTCGCTTTGTTGCAGCCGATGAGTCCGCTCGTCCACGACGCGCTGCAATTCTTCCGCGTATCGCTCTAGGCGTTTGGACAAGCGGTGCTGCTCCGTGACGTCGCGCACGGTCGCCAAGGCCCCGGCAAAATCTCCGCGCCAATTGAAAAGGGAAGTCGCGTTAAACCAAAGTTGCCGCTCTTCGCCTTCGACACGCCACGTTACGCCATATTCGGATGCGCCGCCTCGCGCACGGCCGGAGAAGGGCGTCAGCATCGGTTTCAGGTCGAGTTCTTCGGCAAGGGTCTGGCTATTTTTGCCGACAATGTCCTCTCGCTTGAGGCCCATAAGTTCGAGCAGGGCATTGTTCGCAAGGGTAATAGTGCCGTCCGCGCTGGTCAGGATGAACCCCTCGTTCAAGTGCTCGGCCAAATGACCGAACCGCTCCCCCATCTCCTCGATTTGCTGCTCGCGCCGAGCGATGATGAAGAGGATGGCAAACAGTCCGACGACGAGACTGATAAGGCCGATCCAGCGGGACAGTTCTTCGATGTTCTCGGGGACGTCGGTCATGCTGGCGACCGTGTCGGAGAGATTGGCGACCGTGACCATGGCGCCGACGAACAGCATGATCACGCCGCCGACAAGCACAAAGCGCTGATAGCCGGCTTGGCGGCCGCGATTGACGAGGATTCCCAAGGCGAATGAAGGGCCTGCAACCGAGATCAGGATAATGATGAATCGGACGGCGGGCGCCGTCACGCCCCGCGCGAACAACACACCGCACAGCCCCAAGACAATGGGAATCATGTACAGCGGAAGACTTAGGCGCTGGCGCGTCACGCTCATTCCGATACTTGCCTTTCCTTCGTGTGGCCTTCGCGGAAATCAGGGACTGACACAAGCGCAGTCCGTCGCGGCGGACGGAGAAGTGCCTGTCCCTGATTTCCGCGCTATCTTGTCACGTTCTGTCCGAATATGCGGATTCGTCAATTCAGTACCTGCAGTCCGAGGAACGTTTGGCGATCTCCATTCCGGCCAATTCGTCGCAACGCTCGTTCAAGGGGTGGCCTGCATGGCCTTTCAGCCAGCGCCAATCCACGTTGTGGCTTTGGGCAAGCACGTCCAACTTCTGCCACAGGTCTTTGTTCTTCAACTCGCCTTCCCGCCGTTTCCAACCGATGCGTTTCCATTGCGGCATCCATTCGGTTATCCCCCTGCGAAGATACTCGGAATCCGTGTGAAGCACGACACGGCATGGACGCTTGAGCGCCTCTAGCGCTCGCACCGCCGCGGTCAGTTCCATGCGATTGTTCGTCGTGTTCTCTTCTCCACCCGACAGTTCACGCGACTTGTCGCCGTAGAGCAGAATTGCGCCCCAACCGCCGACGCCCGGATTGGGTTTGCATCCGCCATCCGTATAGATTTCAACCGCTGCTTCGCTCATAGAGACTGTAGCTCAACTCCAGAAGCTGCTTGCCTTAGCGGGGTTTCGCCACCGCATACTCGCAGACGTTTACCAAGTTCCGATTATGCCAGGAGTATAGCAAGTCTTTTCATGGACTTGCCCCTCCCCGCGCGCCGTCTTTCACCGTCGCCGGGCTTCCCGCAAAGATCACCAAGTACAACCCGCCGAGAACGGCAGCCAACGCCAATGCCAAGTTCCACGTGAGCGGCTCGCCAAGAACAACCGCGGCCAGCAAGGTGGCGAGAGGTGGCTTCAAAAACAGCGCGCTCGCGGCTTGCGTGGCATCCACGCCCTCCAGCCCTCGAAAATAGAATAGGTACGCCATTCCGGTCACGACAATCGAGAGGTAAGCCAATTGCGGCCAGATCTTCACGAAGCCCGGCAGCATCTCCCATCGTCCTTCCCAAACAACCATCGGGACAAAGTAGAGAGCACCGCACGCAGCGCACATCGCAGTTACGGGAAGTCCGGCGAACGGTCCCGCTACCTGCTTGACGCCTACTGTGAAAATGGCGATTGCAAAAGCGCTTATGAGGGCGAAGACCATTCCCAACAGCGAGAATGTCGGCGTTTCGTTGCTCAACGCCAACACGGCGATCCCGACGAATCCCAAGACAACGCCCGCTACGCGTCCGATTCGCATCGGTTCCCTCATCACCAGCGTCGAGAAGAACATGGTGAGCAACGGACTTGTGCCGAATGCGGTCGCCACGATACTCGCGCCGGCATAGACGAGGCTGTACTGATAGGTGATGTTGGCGAGAACGACGCCGATCAGAGATACCCATGCGACGTGCATGAGAATGCGAGGCGTGATCTTCAGCCCTTTGGCGCGGAGAACAAATGGAAGGATGACGAGCAGGGGCACGGCGCCAACGCCAAATCGCACGCATGACAATTGAACCGGCGTGATCTGGCCGATAATCGTGCGTGTAACGACTTCCGCGGTGCTCCAAATAAGCACCGCCATTACGAGTTCTATTCGACTGGCAGTCTTCGACAACGTCCGCTGCTTCTTGGTGAGAGTTTCGAGTTACTTTTCCGCGCGAACTTTCAGCCACGTGATGAAGGCCCGCGGCTCGTGCAGCGTGCGCTCCGACAGCGGGCGAAGGGTTACCTTCTGAACATCCGGATATCCGCCGTGCACATAGTCGCATCGCACGTGCGCACCGTTGATCGACATCGGCGATTCGGCGCTTTCCTCGGATAGGCTAACGTTCGCGGGGAAGATAACGACATTATCCAGCCAGGGCTCGCTCAAGTACAGCGGATCGTAGTGTTCATCCACGCCGAGTAGCCAAGGACCATACCGCACGACCGCTTCTATCGGCTCCTTCCCGAGCTGACTTGGATCGATCCGCGTCCCATCGCGTTTGATGAGCTCGACTCTGTAGTCGAACCGCAATTCAATGTCCGCGCCTTCGGGTAAGGGGTCATTTAAGTAGAGGTAGTCCCCGTCTCTGCGACTGCTCAGCGCACTCTCTCCCTTGAATATGCCTTCGTTCGCGCTCCACTTCGGAATCCGCACGGCCAGCGCAATGCCTTGCGTGGGAGACGCGTCGATGTGGATGCGAAGCACGCCGAGGGACTTTGCGTGGTCGCTTTCAGTCGTAATCGCTCGCGTCCCGTCCGACCAGCGAACGGAATCGAACAGATTGACGCGCACAGCCGTCGCATCTGCCGTGACCACGGCATCGAGCACATCGCGAAACGCACGCAAGCCGTGCATCGTGCAACACCACCAAGCCCGCCCTTGCCCGGCCGAGGTGGTCAGGCCCTTGTCGAAATACGAATGATGGCCGAAGTCGCCGGTCGCAAACTCGTTCGAGTAGAACTGATTGCGAAGAATATGTTCCGCGCGATCCACGTAGTCGCTCTTGCCGGTAATGCGCCACAATTGAAGACTCAAGCGCAGGAAGTCCGCCTCCGAGCATCCTTCGTCCTTGTCGTACTTCTCGTCGCCGAAGAATTCCTTCACGCCTCCGTAGAGCATGAG